>JAUWTT010000017.1 GCA_030614585.1 Acidobacteriota bacterium | reverse complement strand
GTCAGCCCGAGACTTGTCAGCCCGAGACCTGTCAGCTGATCCAAGCAGCAAATCACCCACCCGGTCGGTTATGGAAATCACCGCGATGCTTGTAGTTCCAATCGCAGCGTCAAACGAGAGTTCCACCAGCTCTTTCTCCACTTGCGAGTTGGGACCGCTCACCACGAGCAATCCCTTCGCACCCCGCTCTCGGGCCGCCAGAGCTTTGTATCTAAGGCCAGAATAGGGGGAAAGATGCTGACGCCGCTCCGGACTGATCTCCTCAGGAAGATAACGGAATACAAGTACCCATTTGCCTTCGACATCCAGATGGACATACGAGTCATATTCCTCGTGTCCTTCTTCTGCTGGAGCCACTATCCCATAGCCGGCAAAGGCGATACCTTCCGCCGTAATCACCCCCGTCTTGGAAAACGCGATGGGCCGCCAATCCTGGTCAACCTGGGCTGTCTGACTGGGATCCTCACCTTCCTGAAACGAGAATTGGTTGCCGGCTCCCAGTGAAACTCCAGACGTGAATTCAAATGAATCAAAGAAGGTGCCATCATCGCCCGCCGGCTCAAAACCTAGTGCTTCAAGGGTCGATACCAGGTATTCTGCGGCCAGCCGCTCGCCCGGTGTTCCGGTCAGTCTTCCTTCCATTTCATCCGACGCAAGCTCTTCCACATGCAAGCGAAGGTCCGTGGAAGAGATCGCGGGGGCCGTTGCAGGCCCGGTTGAAAGTCCCAGGAGTTCACGTGCCCTGGCGTCGTTCCACTCGGCAAAAAAGATCTGAGACTGTCCCCCAGGCGTACGATTACTGGTCCAGGCAAGGACTCTTCCATCGGGCGAGAACGCCGGCAGCCCGTCAAATCCCTCCGTGTAGGAGACTCGTACAGGGTCCGAACGACCTTCGGCATCTACAGCATAGAGTTCGAAGTTGGCGAAACCGTGGAGGTTGGTGCCAAAGATCAGGTAGTCACCGGAAGGGTGGAAGAAGGGAGCCCATGACATTGCGCCAAGACTCGTGATCTTCCTTTGGCCGGTGCCGTCCACATTCATGGTGAAGATCTCGGCGGTGGCTCCATCCTCAGAAAAGCGCCGCCAACAGATCTTCTTGCCGTCAGCACTGAAGAAAGGGCCACCATCGTACCCCGGCACATCGGTAAGGCGATGGACCTCGGAACCATCAGCGTTCATCACGTAGATGTCCGCAAAGTAAGATTTGTCATTCTCGAAGATGCTCTTCTCTTCCGCGCTCAAGGGTCGGGCGTAGGCATCACGATTGGACGAAAAAGCAATGAGGTTTCCATCCGGAGACCAAGAGCCTTCGGCGTCATAGCCCTGCACATTGGTAAGCTGTCTCAATTCACCCGACGCACGGTCGGCTTCGTAGAGCTCATAAAACTCATCGTAGTCCCATGAGTATCGACGTTCCTCGCCTGAGGCACGGGCCTCGAGTTCCGCTTCCTGCTTCTTTCGAGCCTCAGGATCGGAATGGGTGGAAGCAAAGAGGACCTTCTTGCCATCAGGATGTACCCAGGAGCAGGTAGTCTTCCCATATCCAGGGGAGATTCTGTTCGTGTCCCCATTCTCCAGATCAAGAACGAAGATCTGAAAGAACGGGTTGTCCGGATCTCGTTCGCTCTGAAAGACCAACAACGAACCGTCAGCACTGAAGTAACCTTCTCCAGCCCTTCGTCCCTCGAATGTCACCTGCCGAATGTTGCTCAACAGTTCGCCTTCCTTATGAGGGTCCGCTTCTTCAGAGGATTGAGCCAATGAGAATGAAGGACCGAAAAGGATGAGACAGAGCCCCAAACCCACCAACACCTGAGGTTTCATTTTTGACATACCACTCATTACTTCTTTCTCCGTCGTGGACACCGGGCAAGTATCGCCTAGATCGATTATTGGGCGGTCGGAGACCTTCAGACAATGTCCCGACGCAGTGTTTTCCCCGGGCCCTGAAAGGACCCGGCTCCGTATGACGCCCGATGATCATACAGAGCCCCGGGCGGAAGATGGCCTTCCAGGCCGTCACCCCAAACCAACTTGACAAGCTAGAAGCTTATCTTCCGCCATGCACCCCATTTCGTTGCATACGGAGCCCCGGGATTCCAGACCGGGGCTTTCCATAGCCTCGCTACGCAATCTCGTGAGAAATGCGGGTTTACGCAACTGATTCTAATACCATTGTAATCTGAGTGCTTAGTCTGAGCCCGAAACCCTTTCCGTCGAGTGTCCGGTGAGGACCGCGTGAGTTGACTTGCCGGCACCCAGTACATATTCTCTCTTCGATGTCTGAGCCTCCAGCCGGGGATGTACTGAGAGTTCCATTTCAAGAAGCAGAGACCATTATCATCACTGAGCCTCGAGGCCAGAGGCATTTTGTTCAGCTGAAACACGGTGACAAGTTCCATCACCGGCGTACGGGGCATATCTCCCACGACATCATCATCGACAGCCCTCCCGGTGCCCAGCTGATGAGTGAACAGGGTGTTCGCGTTGTTTGCCTGCGGCTCACCCTGGAAGACTTCATACTCAAGAAGCTACGCCGCCGGACGTCCATCATTCACCCGAAGGATCTGGCCACCCTTCTGGTTCGAGGGGACGTTTACCCCGGCGCCCGCGTTCTGGAAGTGGGGCTTGGATCCGGAGCAACATCACTAATTCTGCTCCGTTTCATCGGAAGGACCGGAACGTTAACTTCTTACGAAAGACGAGAGGAGTTCGTTGACCCTGCTCTCGCGAATATCCGTGCAGCCCATAGCTTGCTGGGCGACCCCGGCGCGACTCATGAGGTCAAGGTCTCCGATGTATACGAAGGAATAGAAGAGGAAGATCTCGACCTGGTTCTCCTGGACGTCCCGGAACCTCATCGTGCTACGCCTCACGTATACGGAGCGTTGAGGCCTGGTGGAATTCTCCTATCCTGGCTTCCGACAGTTACTCAGGTCTATCACCTGGTCCGGCAGCTTCAGGACGAGCCTGGCTGGTCAGAAGTCGAGACACGGGAAACCCTGCAACGCAGTTGGGCGGTCGCCGAGAATGCGATGCGGCCCTTCCACCGTATGGTGGGGCACACCGGCTTTCTGATTAGAACCCGGAAGCTGAGTGTGGGAACTGGGAACTGGGAACTAGGGGCTGGGAGCTGATCGATCCAAGACTCCACCATCAAGGGCACCAAACCTCAGATCCCAAGCCACAGGCCGCAGGCCTCCTGCAGCTCCCAGCCCCCAGCCCCCAGTTATCCTTCGGCGGGGGCAGGATCCTCTTTCGGCACGGCTTTGGCGGCCGAAGGCGAGCTATTCCTCCAAAGGCGCTTGAACCCCGTGGAGAAATCATCTACCAGCGTGTAATAAGTGGGGAGCACTACAAGGGTGAGAACGGTCGAGGCAATCAAACCACCCATCAATGTTCTGGCCATCGGGAAATAGCGAAGGTCGAATAGGGAACTGCTTCCAATTGCCAGGGGGATCAAACCAACAACGGTTGTCATTGCAGTCATCAGGATCGGCCTGAAACGTTCGGTGCACCCTTCCCTGATCGCTTCCGGCCGGGGGAGCCCTTTCCGGCGCAAATTGTTGATGTGGTCCAGAAGAACGATTCCGTTGTTAACGACAATACCGATCAAGATAAGAATCCCAATCTGGGCCATGATGTTGAAAGGCGTCCCCGTGATCAGCAGGAACCAAGCTACTCCCACAAAAGCAAAAAGCAGGGAGATCATAATCGAGAATGGATGGGCCAGCGACTCGAAGAGGGAGGCCATTACAAAGTAGACCATAAATAGTGCCAGGAGAATGTTGAAAAGAAACTCGTTCTCCTCCTTCCCTTCACGCAAGGTCCAGAACCCGTACGACCAGGAGTAGCCGGGTGGATAGTCCAAGCCGTCCATGACCTCCGTAATCAACTCCTTCCCCGTTTCGCGGTTCTCACCGCCGTAGTTACAGAACATGTCGGTATAGGTCTGCCGATCTTCTCGCTGGATCGAACCCGGAGTACGCACAATCCTGAACTCAGCCACCTGGGAGAGCAGCACCTGTTCTCCGCCTGGACCTCCTCCGACCACCATTGATTTCAGGTCTCCAAGGTCCTCTCTATCCCCCGCCTGGAGTTTTACCCAGATCTCGACTTCTCCATCGGGGCTCTGGAAACCACGGATCTCTCGGCCCCGAAGGACGATGCCCAGAATTTCCGAAACAGACTGGGGTGACACGTTGTACTTCTTTGCCAGCTGACGGTCTAAAATCAGCTGAACTTCCTGTTCGCCCCGCTCAAGAGCGGTGTGGACCTCAGAGAACTCACCCGTCCGCGTCATCCGCTTGCGCGCCTCTCGAGCCAGATCCATCAGCGTAGTGGGATCTTCACCGTAGAGGCTGACTCCAATCCAGTTACGGTTTTCGGCTCCTTCCTGCATCCCCAATCTGATCTCAACTCCCGGGATAACAGGCAGGCCATCAGCTATCTTCTCCCGGACTTCTCGGAGTTCCTCCAGGGAGATCTCATCCATCGCGAAGTAGATGCTTGTGCTCGCACTGTTGTTGCCGTAAAAGCTGTAAACATCTTTGATTTTGAAGTCTTCTTTGTTCTCAAACAGGAACTCCTCAACCGGATCGACAAAATCTTCCTCAATCTTTTGATAGTGGTAGTTCTCGGTGAAATCGTAGTTGATCTCAAGATCCTCCATCTCCTCGGCTTCGAAGGACGACTCCGGGAGTTGGCTGAGAACATAGAAGGAGACAGCGACGATGACCGGTACCACAAGCAATCCGACCACGTATCGGTGTTTCAGCGTCCAGGTCATCATGGACAGATACTTCGCGATGACCGTTTTTCCGAGGGCGCGATCTTCCTCAGGTCTGCTCTTACGCCGCCCCTTGAAGAGAAACTGGACTAGAGAAGACAGCCTGGTTGCCAGCCATTCATCATGCTTCTTAGCCTTCAGGAACCTGACCGTCCCCAGGGGAATCAAGGTCAATGAGATGAAGAGAGAGCAAAGGAGTGTAATCATGATCGCCACTCCGGTGATCCCCAGGAAAATCGTCAGATTGGTTTCCTGGCCGAATACAAGCGGGACGAAAATGATGATTGAAGTGAGGGTTGCCGCGATCACCGCACGGAGCACTTCCTGGGTTCCCTGGCAGGCCGCGGTGACACGATCCTTCCCCTTTTCCAGGTTCTGGTAGATCGATTCCAGAACAACGACCGCGTTGTCCACCAGCATCCCTGTCGCGAGCATCAAGCCCATCATCGAGAGAACGTTGAGAGAATTCCCCAGCAAATAGAGAAATCCGATCGACGAAATGACTGAGAAGGGTATCGAAAGGCCAATGAGAAGAGTGGCTCCGACTCTCCTGAGGAACAGGTAGAGAACGGCGACGGCCAAGATTGCTCCTATTAATCCCGCGTTGAGTAATCCAGAAAGAGACTTTGTGATTTCTTTACCGGCGTCATGCCAAACCAGAACTTCTATCCCCTCCAGTGCAGGGTCCTCATTCAGCTGTTCGATCCCGGCCATGACCCGTTGGACCGTCTCGACAGTGTTGGCGTACGAGGCTTTTCGTATCTGGAGAGAAATAGCAAACTCGACATTCAGGTGCCTCCCGTAAGCAAGACTCGGCTCTTGCATAACTACTTCGGCAATGTCTCCCAACAGAATGCCGTTCTCATTGACCGGAAACTTGCGCAGTTGCTCCAGAGAGTGGATGGAGCCTTTGCTCATCACGCGGTAGCGATTATTAGCCTCATTCAGTTTTCCGAGGGATAGATTCAGGTTGGCACCGTCCAGACTTTGGAAAAGCTTGCCAACATCGATGCTGTATCTCTTAATAGCATCCAGGTCCAGGTAGATGTCGATCTCTTTGGGTTCGACTCCCCCGATGCTGACCTCGGCAACCCCGGGAATCGCTTCAAGAGGCTTCTTGATCCGCATATCAAGCAGGTCATAGGCTCCCCGCAAGTCGTGACCCGACGCGATACGGCCCTCAATAATTGGAATATCACTGGTATTGAAATTCATTACCAGGATGCGATCGACATCTTCCGGGAGATCTTTCCGGGCCTGTTCAACCAACTCCCGAGCCTCCGAGCGAAGCACATCAATATCCTCATCCCAGGGGAACATAAGACGAATATTCGCCTCGTTGGCGTTGGACGAGGAAGTGATGCGCTCAACATGGGAAAGGGTGCTCAGTGCCTCCTCCAGGGGTTTTGTGATCGACTCTTGAATCTGTGCTGGAGTTGAATTGGGATAGGGAACTACGACAACAATCTGAGGTGCGTTGATGCTCGGGAACAGAACCAGAGGAATCTTGAACATCGAGACTGTTCCGAGCAGCAGAAACGAGATCAGAATCATGCAAATCGTGACTGGGAATCGGATCGAGAACTCGGATAGACGAAAGGCGTGGCCCGACCTGTCCTGATCTCCCGTGCTCGATTGTTTGCTGAACGAATCACTCATCCGTCAATCTCCCTATGAGGGCTGAAGCCCATCGTCCAACGCGGCATCTTTCGATTTGATCTCTTCGTCAACAAGTCCCAGATCACTGGCGAAGGCCTTGCGGTCAACCCATTCATAGACAACGGGGATGAAGACCAGGGTCAGGAGAGTGGAGAAAAGTAATCCCCCCATAACAGTGATGGCCATCGGAGCTCTGACCTCTGCACCTTCTCCCCACCCTAATGCCATCGGTATCAAACCAAGAACCGTGGTTAAAGTCGTCATAACGATAGGCCGCAGCCTGACCTGTCCAGCCTGCAGCAGTGCGTCACGTTTGGAAGCACCCCGAGAACGAAGCTGGTTCGTATAGTCGATCAGGATGATCGCATTATTGACTACGATCCCGGCCAGGATGATCACGCCGAGAAAGACCATGACACTCATCGTGGTCCCGGTAAGAAAGAGTGAGAAAATCACACCGACCACGGCGAGCGGAACGCAGAAGATAATAATGAACGGATGGATCAGCGACTCAAACTGAGATGCCATTACGAGATAAATAAGAAAGACCGCGAGGAAAAACGCGAATAGGAGGCTCCGGTATGAAGCCTCGACTTCTTCCCGTTGACCGGCCAGGCTCACCGTCGTATTGAGAGGGATTTCACCACGCATGTCCAGTAACTGCGCACGGATTTCCTCGGACACACTGTTCAGGTCCCTTCCCACAAGGTTCGCTGAGACGAGGGCTGCCCTCTGCGAGCGAATACGACGGATTTCACTGGGCCCTCGGTCGAACCGGATATCGGCAACCGAACTCAGAGGGATAGGTACCACGTTCCGGCTTCTGGATTCACCACTGGACTGCACATCACCGGTGTCGCTGCCCGACCCCCCTGAAGAGGCTGGAATGTTAATGGCAAGACTCTTGAGGTCAGCTACGGTCCTCCGATCCTCTTCCTTAACTCGCACCAGGATGTCGATCTGCTTGTCATCTTCTCTGAAGCGGGTTGCCACATCCCCTCGAATTTTGTTTCGCAGCACATTGGAGATTTGGGTCTCATCGAGGCCCAGGCGAGCCAAACGAGCCCTGTCAAAGGTCACGTGTATTTCAGGATCACCAGGCTGCACGCTTGTCTTCACGTCGTTCAGCCCCGGAATCAGCGAGAGTTTTTCCTCAACGAGCTTCGCAGCTAATTGCAGGTTTTTCAGGTTGTAAGAATAGATCTCAACTTCAACAGGAGTTCTGATACTGAACAGCGTCGGGCGCTGAAACTTGTATGTGATCTCGGGATAGTCCTTCAATTCGTCCCGAATCATGGCTATGGTCCGTGCCTCCTGCGCATCGTCACGCTTGTCCTTCATTACTACATAGAGCTGTCCCAGGTTTTCCTGTAACGTGTTTCGCGCAAACTGATTGTCGGCACTCCCTCCAACGCTTGAATACACAACGGCCACTTCAGGATATCGACCCACTTCCTCCTCGATCTGACTGAGCACGCGATCAGTCAGTTCGAGCGGTCTGCCTTCCGGCAGGCGGATTTCGAACGAGAACTCTCCCTGTGTCAGAGGAGGAATAAGTTCACCACCCAATCTTTGAGCTGTCCACACAGCACCCACAGCCAGCAGAACAGCCACAGCTAAAACCAGTGGCTTATTACTGAGGGACCAGCGAAGTAGCTTCGGGTAGAGTCCTGACAGTCCTTCAAAACCTCGATCGAAAAGGTTGAGGGCGGGTGCTATGAAACGATTGAGACCTCTGCCTACCAATCTGAGGAGTGCTCGCAGATCCGTAAGAACAACGCGGCCGATGTCAACAAACACAAAACGGACGGCTTTCTTTACCCACGCCCCCACAACCCTGAAGGGTTTCTTGAACTTCCCGGCGGGCCGAAGCTCAACCTGCTCTTCAACAACTACTTCTTCAAGCGGACGCGGCCGGCCGGCACGCGCCAGGATCATCGGAATAACAGCGAGTGCCACCAGGAGGGAAGCCAACAGAGCATAGGTGATCGTTAGCGCCTGGTCTTTGAACAGCTGGCCGGCAATCCCTTCAACAAAAACCAGTGGCAAGAAGACGGCGACAGTGGTCAACGTCGATGCGGTGACCGCTCGGCTGACCTCCCGTGTTCCCTCGTACACCGCCTGGGCGATCGCCGTACCCTGTTTCCGATACCGATCGATCGCCTCCAGGACCACAATTGAGTTGTCGACCAACATTCCCACTCCCAGGGCCACTCCACCGAGGGACATGATGTTGAGCGAAATCTCGGTTTGGTACATGAGAGCAAAGGTGGCCATGATGGAGATCGGAATGGAAAACCCGATTGTCAGAGTGCTCCTCAGATCCCGTAAGAAGACGAAAAGCACAATGGTCGCCAGGATTCCCCCGAGCGCGGCTGCCGACAGAACATTTGAGACCGACTGCTGAATGAACGTGGCCTGGTTGGAGACGATCTGGTACTCCACGTCTTCGGGAAATCGGTCCGTTCCCTTGATCTTCTCAAGCTGAGCTACGACGGCCCGGGCGACGCTCACAGTATTCGCGTCGCCTTCTTTGTAGACGGCCATCTCGACGCTTTCCTTGCCATCAAGTCGTGCGATGATCTCCCGGTCTTTGGTACCCCTCCAGACCCGGGCTATCTCGTTCAGAACCACTTTACGGCCGTTCTGCTCTCGTACAATGATGTTGCCGATCTCATCGACCGTTTTGAACTGATTGAGCATCCGAACCAGATAGTTGGCATCCTGGTCATAAAGGCTTCCCGTCGCCTGATTGAGATTCTCCTGTCGAAGCACCTCTGTCACTTCTGTAATCGGAATCCCAAGCTCAGACAGCCTCTTTTCATCAACTTCGATCCGGATCTGCTCTTCGAGACCGCCAATAACCTTGACCGCAGCAACCCCTTCGGTAGATTCCAGGTACTTCTTAAGCTCCTTCTCAGCAAGGTATCTCAGATCACTCAGGGTAATATCACCAGAGATGCGAATCCTCATAATGGGGTCATGAGAGGGATCAAAGCGCAGGATAATCGGCTTGTCCGCATCCCGCGGAAGGTTAACGAAATCCAGTTTCTCTCGAACTTCAAGGCCGGCAATATCCATGTCGGTATCCCAGCCAAACTCGAGAATAACTTCCGATTGGCCGGATCGAGATACCGAAGTCATCTTCGTCAGGCCGGGAACCACACCCACTGACTCTTCGATCAGCTGAGTTATGAGAGCTTCAATCTCTTCGGGAGCAGCATCTTCCCAGTCAGTCTGAACAGTGAGCGAGGGGTAAGAGATATCTGGGAGCAGATTCAGTGCCAGCCTGTCCAGAGAGACAAGGCCGAACAGAAGGACCGCTACGACGAACATTGACACGGTTACCGGACGCTGGATTGCAATTTTGATCAGATCCATCGTGAATTTCCCAGCTAGGAACGGCCCATAGTGCTGAACCGGAAGGAGGATTGAGTTGAGTAGCACTTAAACGATGAGTTCGACACCAGCCAATCCGTAAACTGGAGATAGTAAGAGGGCGAACCTCAGCGGTCGTGCCGAGATTCGCCCCGACAGAAGGTTTTACGCACCAGCGGAAGTCTCGACCAGCTTGATCTTGCTGCCGTCTTTCAGTCCACCCTGACCTGCGACAACAATCGACTCACCTGGTCCAACACCATTAACAATCTCTACGTCTCTGTCGCTCTCGTATCCCAAATCAACCTTCATCCGTTTGACACTGTCTTCCTCAGTGATGAAGACGAAGGTCTCACCGTCTTCCTCGACCACGGCGCGCTTCGGAACAAGGACACTGCCCACACGGGTGTCGGTGCGGATCGCGACTCGAACAAACGCTCCAGGCTTGAACAGGCCTTCCTGGCCACTGAGCTCAACGGTAACTTTCACAGTGCCCGTGGCCTGGTCTACAATCGGACTAATCCTGGCAACGCGTCCGCCGATCCCGAGAGTACCGTCGACTCCCGAGTAAATCGTCACTCCCTGCCCAGGCGCAATTTCCGCCGCTTCTCTCTCCGAAACGAAGACGTCTGTCAGAAGTGGAGAGAAGTCACCAAGCTTAAAGACTCCGTCCAAGTTCTTCACCGTTTGCCCGACATCCACGTTGCGCTCAGTGATAAACCCGGAGAATGGCGCCTCAATCCGAGTCCTTGAAAGTTCGAGTTCCGCCTGCTCGATCTCAGCTTCGAGCTCTTCAACTCTGTGTGTCAATTCACGCGATTCGGAAGAAGTGACGCGAAGGTCATGTTCCAAATCATCCATCCGGTACTTGATTTCAGCCACCTCACGCTCACTAACGAGGCTTTCCCTGTAAAGATTCTCGTAGCGCTCGAGCTCTTCGCGAGTGTTCCTGACTTGAACATCTGACTTCTGGTTAAGAATCCCTGCCTTCTCCAACTGAATCTTGGCCTGGGCCAGTTTCTGCTTCGCCGTAAGAAGGCGGATTCTGACCTCGGCATCATCCAGACGGCAAAGAAGTTGTCCCTCTTGAACGAAATCACCTTCTTCGACCCGAACCTCTCTGGCAATTCCCTCAATCTGAGCAGCCACGTCCACTTCACGCTTGGGCTTTAGGTTCGCCGTCGAGGAAATCGAATGCGAGATATCACCTTCGCGGGCTACAGCAATTTCCACCGGAATGCGGGTCTCTTCCTCAGCACTCTTTTCGGCACTTTCAGAGTCGGCTGAAGAGACCGAGCCATCCAATGTCAGAAAAGGCATCAACAGATACGCTGCGACCGCAAAAATAGCGACCAAACCTAAGAACCCGTATACCTTCTTTCTCGCGCTCATATGAAACTCCAAGCTGTTCTACAATTTTGAGATTCGGGATCGTATTCCCCTAAACACCCTATTCACACGTCTAGAAACGGATTTCGTTAACAAAAGGTTCGGAGAAATCCTCTAAAAGAGGGGAATCATTGAAACCTCGTTAGAGTGCTCCCCAACCCAGGCAACACAACTCACGGAAAATCTTCACTCCTAACCCATGAAGGGCTTCCTAACATTTGTTTTGACGTTCCCGTGACAGAAACAGTTCCTTTTGAAATGTCTTTTCCGCATTCGTGCGGCACCTCTACGTCATCCGATAAGGAGAAAGGCTCCTGGAACAGGAACCTTCAATGCTTTACCACCAAGGCACCAAGCTCACCAAGAATGCTTTGTGTACTTGGTGTATTGGTGGTCCGATCCCTCCTGACTTCGACTGTCATAAGACTCCTAGACAATCAACGTACTTTGGGGGGAAACTATTCACATTTGGGGATCACGCGGATGCTACAGAAACTCTCGTACAGGTTTTTGATTCCGGTTGCAATCGTCCTGGCCTTGCTTCCGATCTACCCTCGACCTCATCTGGTTGAGAAACTGGAGATGCTGGCCAACGGATCCCTTTCCAGACCGCTGGATATCTTCGATCTGATCTGGCACGGATGGCCTCTAATTCTGCTGGGAATCAAAGTTGGCGGGACCTTTTTTCGAAAGAAAGCCTCCTAGGGAGTAAGACCCTTTGCAACCGGCAACATGGGTAACAGATTAAACCGGGTACATAGGTAACACTTCGGATGGGTTGAGATTGAACGAATCTGCACCGAAAGGAGCCCGTAGGGCGACTGGAGGTGCAGATTCGATTCGAGGGTGTTCAGCCATAGATTTTTCCTTCTTTTTCGTTCCAGCGTGCAATGAGCACATTTCCCAGATAGATCGACCAGAGACCGTCCTGTAGGGGCTCGCAACCCACGGTTTCTTCTTGGAGGACTTCGCTGAGAAAGATCCTTTGGTTGTGCAGTTTGATTTGACCGCTCTTATGGACTCGTCTGAGTTCATAATGGCCCGGGTACTCGAGAGGGGGGAGTTGCCTCGGATACGGTCGCAGAGAGGGTCGATAAAGCTCAGCGGGCGTGTTTCCCTGTAAGTGTTGATGGGGGCGTTCGTGATGGTAGGTTTGGCGGAAGGCATCAAAGACTCGCTGTTGAGCCGGCTGATCTGCGGCCGGAGGAAAGGCCGTCTCTTGTTTCAAGGTCCGATGATAACGTTCGTGTCGTCCGTTTTGCTCCGGATGACCCGGCTGAATCAAAAGCGGTCGAATCCCTCAACGAATCCACCACACCGAGAGGCGGGAAAGCCGTCGGAGCCCGTTCCCGGCAAACGGCACCCCGTTATCGGTCAGAATCGCTGTCGGCAAACCGTAATCGAGAAAGACCCGCTCAAACCGATCCCTTACCGGCTCCCGGCAGGTGGATTCCAGGGCCTGACAACACAGGGAAAAACGGCTGAAGTGATCTTGAACCGTCAAGGGATAACAGTACTGTCCGTCCCGCGTCCGAAACTCTCCCTTGAAGTCGGCAGTGAAAATCTCGTTCGGTTCCTCGGTTTGAACCTGGGTCCCACTGAAGATCGGCTGCGGTCGTCTACGACGCTTCCGTACTCTGACCAGATCTTGACGTTTCAGAATCTCTCCAATCGTCGAGATCGCAGGCCACTGCACCTCCGCCTCCTCTCGCTGCAACTTCATCCGCAAGGTCACCGGCCCCCAACGCGGATACCGAGTCCGCAACCGTACAATCTCCTCCTCGACCGCCTCGGAAGTCTTATGCGGACAGTCATGCGGAGCCCGACTCAACTCCCGCAAGCCCTCTACACCCGACTCTCGATAGCGCTGCAGCCACTTGTAGCCCGTCTTGCGGCTCACTCCATAGCGTTCACAGCTCTCGCTGAATCGGAAAACCTCGCTCTCCACCTCAAAAATAAACTTGATTCGCTCTTTCATGGGTTCAGTTTCCTTCCACGGCATCGAAAACCTCCTCGGTTCCTAATGCTCGCAAAAACTGTTACCCATGTTCCCGGTTTCGAGTGTTACCAATGTACCCGGTTTGTACCCCCAAGACCCAAGACCCAAGACTATTCCGGACGGATCTTGAGCGAGCGAAGAAATCTCTCGTCCTGGGTTGTGAGCTCGAGTCGTGCCGCAGGAATACGTTGTTCCTCCGTCTCCTCGCCTTTCTTTCGACTGAAGCCCACGGTGGCCTCAATGATCAGAAAAACGTCGTAGCCGTGCTTACGGATCTCATGGATGATCTCACTCACACGGGGCGATTCCGTCAGGGCTCCATTGATAGCCACTTCAAGCTGCTTCCGGTGTTGTTTGAGTTCGTCATCCAGCATTGGTATAAATCCTACGGGTCCGTTAGTATCGGCCAGCAACCCACTGACGAGACGGGCAAAACGTAAACGAAGCATCCTTCGAGAATGACCATCGAGCTTCTCAACCATAATAGCAGAGTCCCGACGCCAGCAAAAACGAAATGAAAAAGGGCCCAGGGAAGCCTTCAAGTCAAGCCCGCAAACAGGCGAAAAACACGTATTGCCCGGAGGATATCGCTCAGCTCGATTACGCTGAGGACTTGGGGGATCCCGGCCGGTTCCCCTTCACAAGGGGAATTCATCCGGAAATGTATCGCCACCGGCTTTGGACGATGCGGCAGTATGCCGGTTTCGGCACGGCCGAGGAATCAAATGAGCGATATCGGTACCTTCTTTCCCAGGGGACCACTGGACTTTCCGTAGCTTTTGATCTACCCACTCAGCATGGCCTCGACTCAGATGATCCGGCGGCAGAAGGAGAAGTGGGCAGAGTCGGGGTCGCCATCGACAGCGTGGAAGACATGGATCGTCTGTTCGACAGAATCCCCCTCGAGAAGATCTCGACGTCGATGACTATTAACTCAACTGCCGCGATCCTTCTGGCTTACTACCTCGTAGTGGCCCGGAAAAGAGGCCTGGACTGGAAAGAGCTGAGGGGAACCGTCCAGAATGACATTCTAAAGGAGTATATAGCCCGGGGAACGTATATTTATCCCCCTTCTGAGTCGCTTCGTCTGGTGGTTGACCTGATTGAATTCTGTTGCCGGTTCGTGCCTCGATGGAATGCTGTCTCGGTGAGCGGCTACCACATTCGCGAGGCCGGCTCTACGGCTGCTCAGGAAATAGCGTTTACCCTTGGGAACGCAGAAACCTATGTCAGCCAAGCGCTGGAAAGGGGAATGAAGATCGATGATTTTGCGTCGCGATTTTCCTTCTTCTTCAACGTTCACAACAACTTCTTTGAGGAAATAGCGAAGTTTCGAGCCGCACGACGGCTTTGGGCGCGGTTGATGAAGTATCGTTACTCCGCGCAGGAACCGCGTACGCAAATGCTCCGGTTCCATGTGCAGACGGCCGGGAGCTCATTGACTGCCCAGCAACCGGACAACAATGTTGTGAGGGTCACCTTGCAGGCACTCGCCGCCGTTTTGGGTGGAGCGCAGTCGTTGCATACCTGTGCAAAGGATGAGGCACTCGCCCTGCCAACCGAAGAATCGGTCAGGCTCGCGCTAAGAACACAGCAGATCCTGGCCCATGAAAGCGGGGTGCCCGCGACAGCCGATCCGGTTGGCGGTTCATGGCATGTAGAATCTTTGACGGAACGGCTCACTCGCGAGGTTGAGGAGTATTTCGAGGAGATACGTGCCCTGGGAGGCATGCCTTCAGCGATTCAGCAGGGATATGTACAGAAGGAAATTCAGGACGCCGCCTACCGTTCTCAGCGTAGTCTCGAGCGAGGAGAGCGCTTGGTTGTGGGCGTGAACAGCTTCAAGGGGGCCACAGAGAGCCGGCTCGAGATCTGGCGAGCCGATCCGGAAACCGAGAAAAGAGCAAGAAGTAAGCTGTCCAAGCTTCGTGCGAAACGAGATCATAGCCGTGTCGAATCGGCGTTGGAGAATGTCCAGATAGCGGCAGGCCGATCGGAGAACCTGCTTCCCGCCATTATCGATGCTGCGGAAGGACTGGCAACGGTCGGCGAGATCTCGAGCGCGCTCCGTCAGGTATTTGGCGATCACAAAGAGACGGTGGTGATCTAAATGAGTGCCGAACAGCCCATTCCACTATTGCAGGTAAGGAACCTGTCGGTTTCATACCTGTCAAACGGAACCGAAAAACTTGTTCTCAAGAAGGTCGATCTGGAAATCGGGACGGGAGAAACGGTAGGAGTAATTGGAGAGTCTGGGTGCGGAAAGACAACCATGGCACTCGCTCTGCTGAGGCTTCTCCCTCCAAACGCGAGCGTCTTGGAGGGCCAAATCACTTTCGGCACGCAAGATCTGCTTGGGCTGGATCGAGATCAGTTGAATCAGGTTCGTGGACGCAAGATAGGATTCGTTTTTCAAGAACCGCTGTCGGCGCTGAATCCCTTGATGCGCATCGAGACTCAGGTTTGCGAAGGGATGCGGTATCATTTGCACCTTTCGAAGAATGCTGCACGGGTGCGAGCGATCACTCTTCTGGAGAGGGTCGGGATTACAGACGGCAGCAAGTGTCTAGAGGCCTACCCTCATCAGCTTTCTGGGGGAATGCGCCAGCGCGTTCTGATTGCTACGGCCCTTTCCTGTGAACCGAGGCTCCTTATTTGCGATGAGCCGAGCAGTTCCCTGGATCGTCCGACACAGCTCAAGCTAATGGAGACGATGGCTCAACTGAAAGAATCCAGCAGTTTATCTATCTTATTGATTTCACATGATTTAGACTTAATATCAGGAATTGCCGACAGGACACTTCTCATTGAGGCGGGAGTCTGTAGGGTGTGGGTAGGCTGAGATCAATCGAAAGTGGCGGAACAGGTCACACCAAGCGTCGCCGGAGTTTACAGTGTGAGCAGAGAAACTTGCCTTGAAGTCAACAATCTGACTGTCCGTTTCCAGTCTGCGACGGCTGAGGAGATTCTTGCCGTCGATGGAGTCTCCTTCACTGTGAGATCAGGGGAAGTCTTTGGGCTTGTCGGAGAATCGGGCTGTGGAAAAACAACACTGGCCCACTGTATCGTTCGGCTCTTGCAGGCGGATTCTGGAAGCATCAGGTTTCAAGGGCTGGATTGGTCCGCTCTCGAGGGAAAAGAGCTTCGTCGTCAAAGGAGGCGGATACAGATGATCTTCCAGGATCCAGCAACTTCGCTCAACCCGCGAATGACGGTAGGCCAGTTAGTATCGGAACCGCTGTGGATTCATAGACTTGGAAACAAAGATGAGAGATCGGCGAAGGCCATTGAACTGCTTGAGACGGTGGGTTTGCAGGCCGATGATGCTTTAAGAAAACCGGATGAGTTTTCGGGGGGACAGCGCCAGCGCATCGCGATTGCCCGCGCCCTGGCGCTGGAGCCTGAATTGTTGATAGCCGATGAGCCGGTATCTTCGTTAGATCGGACGGCTCAAGGCGAGATTCTGGAGCTACTGGACAGAATGCAGAGTGAATTTCGGCTCACAACGCTGTTCATTACTCACAATCTCACACTGGTCCGCAAATTCTGTCAAAGAGTGGCTGTGATGTTTCATGGCCGTCTCGTCGAAATTGCTGAAACAGAGACGCTCTTTGAAGAAGCTGCCCATCCATACACCAGAGTACTTCTCGGCACCGCCGGGCCTGATGGGTCTGTTGCCCAAACGGCAACAGACCCAATTCCCAAATCCCAAGAACCAATTCCCAATTAGATCCAAACTTCAAGCTCCCTTGTAGGAACCATCTAACCTACTGAATCACAAAAGCACTGTGGATTCTTTGTGATTTCGTGACTTTGCGGTTCGAATTAGCCGGGCGACGATATTTCGCTCGGTGTGGACTGCGCAGCGAGCCGTTGACTCTCAGTCACCCGCTCATCACTGCTGATTCTCCCGTCGAGGAGGTGGATAATCCGGTCAGCATGCTGCGCGATATCCGCTTCATGGGTGACCAGGACGATGGTGTTGCCCTCTTTGTGGAGTCGTGAGAAGAGAGACATTATCTCACGACCCGTCTTAGAGTCGAGGTTTCCGGTTGGTTCATCGGCGAGAATGATGGACGGGTGGTTCACGAGAGCGCGGGCTACGGCAACTCGCTGCCTCTGGCCACCGGACAATTCCGACGGCTTATGGGTCATTCGGTCTGTGAGTTCAACCTGCGCAAGCGATGCCGTGGCTCGTTTTCGGCGTTCCGCGGCGGGCATTCCGGCATAGATCAGGGGCAGTTCGACGTTTTGCAGGGCAGTGGCCCGCGGGAGTAAGTTGAAGGTCTGAAACACGAAGCCGATTTCACGGTTGCGAATATAAGCGAGCTCATCGTCATCCATGTCACTGACCAGCTTTCCATTCAGGAAGTATTGACCTTTTGACGGAGTATCAAGACACCCGATTAGATTCATAAGTGTCGATTTGCCGGATCCCGAAGGCCCCATTATGGCAATGTATTCGTTTCGATTCAGTTCGAATGAGACTCCGTGAAGGGCATGGATCTGCTCGGAGCCCATTTCATAAGTTTTCCAGAGATCTTCCGTTCGAATCAGCGTTTCAGACACGGGTCAACTCCCCTCCTCCTCCTCAACTTCCACAGAATCGCCGTCGCCAAGTGTACGAAGCGTCTTGTAGCTGCCGGTAACGATAGTATCGTTGTCTTCCAAACCGGCTAGAATCTCGATTTCCTTGTCGCCGGTTATTCCGGTTTCAACCGCGACGAACTCAACCTTATTCTCTACAAGGCGAAAGACTCCCTCGAACTCTTTCGTTTCAACTTCCTCGTCCTTTTCGCCCTCGGCAGCTTTAGTTTTCTTTTCGTCTTCGTCCTCTTCTTTCCGGACGAGAGCTCCTTCCTCATCCACGGGAAACTCTCGTATAGTCAGAGCCTGAATCGGAATGCTCAAGACCTCCGCTCGAACGGCCGTGGTGATCTCGCCGGTACAACTGAGTCCGGGTCGCAACGACTTCGGAGGCTCTTCCAGTTGGATGACAACCTTAAAATCCTTGGCTTCCTGCTCTTGCCCGAGCTTCTGGATCGCAGAATTTCCAATCTCAGTGACGGTTCCATCGATAGGGTTATCAGGCAGAGCGTCCACTTTAACAACCGCCTTCTGACCCAACTCGAGATCCACAATGTCGGTTTCGTCCACCTCGACCTCCGCTTCAATGATGGATAAATCAGCAATAATCATCAGCGTAGCGGCAGGGTTGTTGAGAGTTCCAGGGACAGCGCGCTCTCCGACTTCGACATTCATCTGTGTGATAACACCGTCGAGAGGCGAGCGGATTTCAGTCTTGGACAGCATATCCTGGCTTCGCTCAAGCATCGCACGCTGTTGCTCAGCCCGGCTCAAGGAGGCCTCGTGGGATTCTCGAGCCTGTTCCAACATCAATTCGCGTACCGTGAACTGCGCTTCCGCCTGCATAAGGCGTCCCTCCGCAGTGGCCAGTGTGTTCTCAGCGTTGTAGAGATTGTTTTTGACCGTATCATAATCATCTCGAGAGATCAGATTGTCCTCAAAAAGGCCTTGCTTTCGTTCGAAGATACTCTGCGCCAAGTCCAGGTTCTTTTGGGCGGTCTCAACCTCGATCTGGGCAACACGGATTGACGTACGATCCTGCTCTAAGACCGATTTCTGGACAGCAATTTGAGCCTTCTGGCTCCGGACATCGGACAGGGCTGAGGCGAGAATCGCTTCCTGTGCTCTGGTTTCCGACCTGGTCTGAATGGGGTCGATCTTCAGGAGCAGATCCCCTTTCTTGACCAGATCCCCCTCCTCAACGAGTAGCTCAGTGATCACGCCACTGATCTCAGCTTGCAGCTCAACGTATTCTTTCGGCTTGATTTCTCCGGTAGCCGTAACGATAGCCACCAGTTCAGCTCTACGTTTGACCTCTCCCGTTTCAACTGTTGTGGCGTCCTTTCGGTTGACCGTGACACTGACGCCAATAATAATGGCAAGGACTACCGCGGCTCCTACGGCAATTAACACCTTTTTTTTCGTGCTCATTTGTGCCCCATCACTTCTGTTAGTACGGATGAGTGTATCGAAAAGTTTCTTGGTCTACCATCATGGGTACGCTACAGCAGCTTTCGATATTCACGCGTTGTACCGTTTCGCGTTTTCGCGTAGAGTCTCTCGAAAGCATGGGTCAGTTGCACACTTACGACGAAGTTCTTTCTCTATTACTCCAGAATCTGCCGAAGCCGACAGCTGAACAGGTGCCCCTTGAAGCGAGCGCCGGCCGGGTTCTGGCGACCGCCGTGAAAGCGGATCTGGATCTGCCCCCATTTGATCGAGTGGTAATGGACGGTTATGCCGTATGCAGTGCAGATGTCCG
>JAUWTT010000193.1 GCA_030614585.1 Acidobacteriota bacterium | reverse complement strand
GCCTGTTTGAACCGCTCGGCAAGCGTCAATTCCTTTAGTGGCAGATCTCCAAGAGTGACTGGTTCAAGCAAACGGCGCCGGCCACGCTCCGCTGCGGCTTCCCGCCAAATGGTCATGTGAAGACGCGCCGGATATTTGCCGGTAAGAATCGACGCCCGCGTCGGCGTGCAGACGGGTGAAGCGGCGTAGGCGTTCGTAAATCGGACGCCTTGCCTGGCGAAGCGATCGAGATGAGGCGTTTCGTGAAGGTCACTGCCGTAACAGCCGAGATCGCTCCAGCCGAGATCATCTGCGAGGATGAAGACAACGTTTAGTTGTTGCTGCGATTGAGCAGATGAAAGCACCTGGGGAGGGAGCAGACAGCCAAGGAACAGCAGAACATGAAGCGGAATCCAAGTTGCCGTGAAGCATCCGCCAATCTTCTCGAGAGGATTTCCTCGGCCCTTGTTGCTCGGGTATAAGTCCATTTCCCGTCAGATGTCCCTGGTCGAGTTGGAATAGTATGTTAGCTCAAGCGGGAATTCAACAGTGTTTACGCCGGCAAGGGTAGGTAGATTTTTGCGCCGCGAGAACCGACCGGTCCCCTTCTTCCCGCTTCCTCTTTACCGCTTTAGGACAAGCGTGTGTTATTGAAAATGATCTTCAATTGCAATAACATTATGATGGATGTTGGTTTTCGAGCCGGTGCGAGGCTGAAAAACGATCTTTTTGGAGCAACCTTTTGTTTGCAGTGGCTGATAAACTGATAAACTCAAGGCGCAGGAGAAGAATGCTCACAAAGTCAATCCATCGATCCAGGACTGGAATGGCACGAGTTGTACGTAGGGGCACTCCCTCCTCTTGGATCATTTTGCTCGCGTTAACAGCAGTCGCCGTTCTCATCTCGGTTTCAATGGCGGCAGCTGCCGACTTCCACCCGGATGGCTACGACGAGAACTGCAACCTGTGCCAGTTCACAAAAGCCCCGCTCATCACAACCGGTCTGCAGCTCTTTGTCCCTCCCAGCGATTGCATTCTCTGCGACATACCGCTATTTCCAGTCACTTTTTACCAGGAACTCATCCTCTACACAGGTGGCTCCCGCGCACCCCCTTCGCTGACCCCCTTTTCCGTCGTCTAGTTGGGTAGTGGAGACTTTTGTCTCTTTTCCTAACCTCTATTCTCAGCGTCAAGCTAAGGAGAAAGTAAGTTCCCCATGTGCGCGATACGAAAGATTCCGGGTTTGAGTTGCCTGGTTGGAGTGATAATTCTTGCAGAAGTTTTGGCCCTGCAGCCGCCAGCCACCACTGGGCAACGTGGTTGGCGGCCGGGGTATGAGGCCAGACGTCCCTACGACCCCTCGACAGTGAAGATCGTCTCGGGGACCGTCGTACGCCTGGAGAAGACGATCACAGCAGAGCGGAGGTCGCACGGGGTACATTTGCTGCTCGATACTGGTAAAGAAATCCTCACCGTTCATCTGGGACCCTTGCGGTTCATCGAGAGTCTGGACACGAACATCAAAGCTGGGGATCTAGTCACAGTCGAAGGCTCCCTTGTCGAACTGGAGGGAAAGCCGTCTTTGATTGCGGCCGAGATTACCCTGGGTCAGGAGGTCATTCAACTGCGGGATTCTGGTGGAACCCCTGTCTGGACCGGTTGGCGCAGGTCAATGCCCGACGGCAGCGAGTCAGATACCCACTGCGCTCTCCAGGGGGTTGTGACCGACTCTTCAGGCGCGTCTCTGCCAAATGCGCTCGTTCTCCTGGAACCTGGCAATCAGAACGTGACCACGCAAAGGGATGGATCCTTCTGTTTTCCTGAAGTAGATCCGACAACCAGCAGGATGCTGGTCACTGCTCAAGGATTTGAGGAGCAATGGACTGCGGTTCGGATCAAAGTCGATGAGCCTACTCAGATCAACCTGGTCCTGGTCCCAGCCATTCTGAGAGAATCGGTCACGGTCACAGCCGCAACACGCACCGGCAAGAAACTGGAAGAGGTACCCGTCCGCACGGAAATCATCCTGCCCGAGATCATTGAAATGTCGGCGTCCCGGAATCTAGCCGACGCGGTGGAGTTCACCCCTGGAATACGCGTGGAGAATAATTGCCAGAACTGCAACTTCTCTCAGATTCGAATGCTCGGCTTGGAGGGCCCATACACCCAGATCCTTTTCGACGGACAGCCCACCATGTCTTCTCTGGCTCAGGTCTATGGGATCGAGCAGATTCCCGCTCGCATGGTGGAGAGGATCGAGGTGGTTAAAGGAGGCGGCTCCGCGGTCTACGGCCCCGGTTCAGTGGGTGGAGTCATAAACGTCATTTCCCATACCCCGTCAAGGACGAGTGGATTTGTTCTGGGTCGTCTGGGTTGGATGAATGGAGTGCCGAATCAGACCTTCAGCACTTCTGCTGACTGGGCTTCCAGTGATCGCAACAGTGCCGTAACGGTCTTTGGACAGGTGGACCGAGTGAATCCCCTGGATTTAGACGGTGACGGTTTCACCGAGGTGGCGAAACGTGATTTTGGCGCCCTGGGGGCACGCTACCGTCAAAACTTCTTCGATCAGAAGGCAGAGTTGACCGTGGACTTCAACCATATTCGTGAGGACCGCCGGGGCGGCGACCGACTGCACCTGCCTCCGGACCAAGCCAATATCGCTGAAGCCGTCAACAGCCGACGTTATGCGGGAGGGGTCGGTTGGCAGCATACACCCACCACGAAGTTCAACTATCGCCTGGCTATCTCTTTGGCCGACACCAACCGGGACACCTATTACGGGGCCGGCATGGACCCGAATGCCTACGGAGAGAGCCGGAACCCCTTGTGGGTAATTGATTCCCAGTTCAACCATTTCCTCTCCTCTCACATTCTTTCCTGGGGAGGCCAAGCTACATGGGACGGGCTCCAGGACGCCCAACCTGCTTACGACCGTGTGTACGACGAAACGTACAGCAACGTTGGTTTTTTCGTTCAGGACGACTGGTTTTTCTTCCCCAAGTGGGAACTGGTTTACGGAGCGCGCCTCGACAAACACTCTGAGATTGACCACACTATCGTCTCTCCCCGAGCCGCCTTAATGTGGTCGGCTCGGCCGACCGTCAAAGTGCGTACTTCAGTGGCTACCGGTTTTTTACCTCCTCAGGTGTTCGATGAAGATTTGCACATCACGCAGGTAGGAGGGGAAGGTCAAGTCATCCGCAACGCTGAAGATCTGAAGGAGGAGAGATCCACCACCTACACGGCAGGTGTGGAATGGAAACCCAGCTGGGGCAGGGGAGTCGGGCTCGTGGAGTTCAACCTTTTCCACACAGGACTGAAAGATCTTTTCAATGTCGTGGAAGACGATGATCCGGAGACGAACGAGGTGGAGTTCACCCGAATCAACATGGGAGAGGCCAGGGTCTACGGCGCGGAGGTCAACTTCGGGTACGCGCTGACGAACAAACTGGAACTCCAGGTCGGAGGGGTGGAACAGCGTTCGCGTTTCAATGACCCGGAGCCGGATTTCGGGAGCAAAGACTTTTTCCGTACACCCAATCGCTATGGCATTGCAACGTTCATCTATCGCAATTCCAGGTTTGTGGACATTTTCTTAGGAGCGCGTTTCACGGGTAGGATGGAAGTGCCCCACTATGCAGGCTATATTCCGGAAGACCGTTTGGAGACAAGTCCTGCCCACTGGACGCTGGATGCAAGTGTATCGAAATCCTTTCCCTTCGGATCGGACTCCAAAGTCGTAATTACGTTGGGAGGCAAGAACCTGACCAACTACTATCAGGACGATCTGGATCAGGGACCCGATCGCGACGCTGGTTACGTGTGGGGCCCGCGCTTTCCCAGGACCTTGTACATCAGCACTTCCGCTGAGTTCTGACACGAGGAGTCATGCAGCAAAGGCACCTGAGATAGGCTTCGACCTGTTTCGCTCTGATAGCCCGTAAGGCTCAAAAACGACCGAGCTCTTGCTGATTGGCGAGAGGTGATGTGCAGCTAGCTCTCAGGGTCGTTTCTGCCCTCGCCAAGTTGATCTGACAACACCCCCGGCCGCCTTCCGAGACGCTCATAGAGCACGGGTGAGAACGATCCTGTCCCCTTCTTCTTCACAAGTGGCAAGTGACAAATGGCAAATGACAAGTGAGAGGGCAAAAGGCGACAGCCCCCAGTTGCCGTTTGCAGCCGCCTTTCCTATTGAATTTCGATAGGAAGCTCAGGTATACTTATATAGATTATCGATAGGAGTCCGGGATGACCGATCAGAACATGAGTCTCTTGAGGGGCACGCTTGACCTGCTTATCCTGAAGGCGCTTTCACTAGGCCCACTTCACGGTCTTGGGGTATCGCAACGAATTGACCAGATTACCAAAGGGACTTTTGTCGTCAAACCCGGCTCGCTTTTTCCCGCTCTGCACCGCCTGGAAGAAAAAGGCTGGCTCAAGGGAAGCTGGGGTGAGTCGACTAATAACCGTCGTGCCAAGTATTACAACGTAACAAAAGCAGGCCTCGCGCAACTGAAAACGGAACAAGAGAACTGGGAGAGGGTTTCGGTTGCGGTTGCACGCATGCTGGAGGCAATCTGAGAGGAGGTTGGTATGTCACTGCTGACCTTGACAACCAGTCTTTTTCGCAACTTGTTTTCAAAAAAACGAGTTGAGCAGGATCTCGATGAGGAACTCCACTCCTGCCTGGAGATGCTCACCGCCGAGAAAATCCAGGAAGGAATGAGTCCGAAGGAAGCTCACCGCCGGGCTCAGCTTGCCTTAGGGGGCGTGGAGCAGGTCAAAGAACAGGTCAGGGAGGCCAGGATCGGCGCCTGGATCGAAGATTTTTGGAAGGATTTCCGCCATGGCCTGCGGACCCTGCGAAGAAACCCCGGTTTCTCCACTGTTGCAGTTTTGACCCTGGCTCTCGGCATCGGCGCCAATACCGCGATCTTCAGCATCATCGACGCCGTCCTGTTAAAGCCTCTGCCCTACCACAATCCAGACAGACTGGTGGCTGTATTCGAGACCAGACTCGACAAGCCTGATGGCCGCTGGGGAGTCTCGCAGGCAAACTTCTTTGACTGGAAACAGCAGAGTCAGGTTTTTGAGTACTTTTCGCTGATCCGCTGGTATTGGGCAACTACCCTTCTGGCAGACGACGTGACCGAACGACTCTCCGGCCGACAGCCGACTGAAGGGTACTTTGAGATGTTGGGTGCGCAAACATCTTTGGGACGTCTTTTCCTGCCTGAAGACTACCCGACTGAGGATGACGGTGATACCGTCATCCTCAGTCATCATACGTGGCAACGAGTCTTCGGCTCAGACCCGGAAATCATCGGAAAACCGGCCAACCTGGACGGTAAGATATATACAATTATTGGCGTTCTGACCCCAGACTTCCAACCTCTCGAAGGCGAAATCGACCTGTGGACACCCCGGTTCTCAAAGCCTTTCTATAGCAACCGGAAGGGGCGTTATTTTGGTGTAGTTGGACGCTTGAAAGAAGGAGTCGAGTTACAAGAGGCTCAGGCGGAACTGGATGTGATTGCACACCGATTGGCAGATGAATACCCGGATGCACAGGCAGGCTTTGGAGCCAGGATTCAGCCCCTTCAAGAGTATCTGTATGGCTATGCTGGGGAGAGGCTTTTCGTTTTCTTCGGAGCTGTCCTGTTTGTCCTGCTGATCGCATGTGCAAATGTGGCTAGTCTAATGATGGTGCGGGCAGCGGCACGGGAAAAGGAAATGGCCGTTCGATCATCGCTGGGTGCCGGCCGGCTTAGACTAACTCGCCAGTTGCTCACAGAGAGTCTGGTACTCGCCCTGCTTGGAGCGGCTTGCGGCCTGTTCCTTGCATTCGTGGGCTTGCAGTGGATCCTGAGCATCAATCCAGGTGCCGTGCCGAGAGTCAATGAGATCACGGTCAACGGACGAGTATTGGGCTTCACCCTGTCGATTGCCGTGCTGACCGGTCTCCTTTTCGGACTCATTCCTGCCTTCCGGGCCTCGAAGCCCAAGTTGAATGAAGCCTTGAAAGAGACGGGCCAATTGCCGTCGACCCGATGGGGGGGAAGGCGAGTACATGGTTTACTCGTTATGGCCGAAATCGCCCTGGCTCTTGTACTACTGATTGGCGCCGGCCTGATGATCCAGAACATACGTGGTCTACTGCAACTCGATCCTGGTTTCAGGACCGAGACCCTCGTGACGATGGATATCGCGCTGCCAATTCGCCGATAAATCGATCCTGGGGGGGGCGGGAAGCCCAACCAAATGAAACCACAGGCATCCCTGGTTCTCAGCGCAATTCACGAGCGCCTCCAAGCCTTACCCGGCGTGAGCAGTGTCAGCATGACGAACCGGAGTACCCCCCTCAGAGGTTGCATGACCCGATTGGTTGCGGCCGGAACTCAGCCGCCTCAAAATAACGACAGAAGTGGGAACGAGCCCTGGGCCTGCTATCATCCCGTCGGCCCTGATTACTTCCAGACCGTTGAGATACCACTCTTGGAGGGCCAGGTCTTTACTGGAGCAGACGGCCCGAATACTGCGAAGACTGCCGTCATCAGTGAGAGTCTGGCGCGCCGTTATTTCCAGGGCACGGATCCCATCGGCAAGCTCCTGACCATTAGCCTCGGGACTCGCGACATAACCGAACCGCCGCGAGAGATTGTCGGAATTGTTGGAGAGATCAGACAAAGCCTGTACTGGGAGCAGATCCCGGCTGTCTATGTGCCGTATTCACAGCTGCCGGAGAAGTTCCCCGGTCCCCACAATCCGCAGAGATCTGGAGTCAGCTTCATTCTCCGCAGTCTCTACGACCCCGCGGACCTGGGCCCCGCCATGCGCGAGGTTGTGTCTTCAGTAGCCAGTGACATCCCGGTTGTGAGTATCGAGACGATCGATGATGTCCGGTCACGGTCAGTGCGATGGTCACGTTTCTACACCTGGTTGCTGACAGCGTTTGCCGGCGTAGCGTTAGTCCTGGCAGCCGTGGGCGTGTTCGGGGTCACCGCATACTCCGTGACACTCAGGACTCGTGAAATCGGGATTCGTATGGCGCTTGGGGCCCAGCGGCGAGACGTCATCAAGCTCGTAATGAGACAGACTCTCCTGATGGCGGTGATCGGTTTGGGGATCGGGCTGGCCGCTGCTGCAGGGTTGACGCATTTCCTGGCTAGCGAACTACACGAAGTAGAGCCGACGGACCCAGTTACGTTTGCAGCGGTATGCCTTCTCTTCGGAGTCTTGGTTTTCCTGGCCTGTCTAATTCCGGCTTGGAAGGCGACGAAGCTTAACCCGATGGAGGCTCTGCGGTGTGAGTGAGCGCGAAGAAGGATGAGCCATGGTCGATGTGCCACGCCAAGCTGCTGACAAACGAAGAAAGAG
>JAUWTT010000098.1 GCA_030614585.1 Acidobacteriota bacterium | reverse complement strand
TCGCACTTTCTTCAGGCCCCCATCTCAAAGACAGACGAGTTGGATACACTGAGAACCGAGGTCGTTCGGCGACTTGGAGATGATTTATGAAACGAATCGTGCTGGTTGTTTGGTTGTTGTTCGTCCCACAGGCTGTCATGGCAGCAGATGCGGAGCTTGTAGGGTTCTTTGGAGGTTATTCAGCCGGTACCTCGATTGAAGGTGTGGACCTGGGAAACGGTTCGTTGTACGGATTGCGATTTGGCGTTTCTTTTCTCCGCTTTTTTGGCACAGAGATCGCCTATACGCATGTCGGCGGCATTGAGAGTCAGTTCGAGAACTTCAAAGGCACCGCACACGATTTCTCCTGGAACTTCCTCTTGGAGTTCCCAATCAATAAGGTTGTACCGTTCGCCACAGTCGGGATCGGCGTATTGGGCGGTACAAGCAGAGAAGCAGCGAGTATCCAGACTGGGATTTCATACAATGTCGGTGGTGGCGTGAAGTTCAGAAAGCTTCTGGGCCCCCTCGGTTTCCGCTTTGATGTTCGATATCACAACGCTTCCAAGGGGATCAGGCTCTCAGCCGGAGGAGATCTCCCGTCGGTTGGGACAGATTTCGCTTTCAAGTTCACAGAGGTTAGCGGTGCTGTGATGCTGACGTTCTGATTGACTCAGGATTTGAACCTCGTTCCTCGCCACTCTTTCGTGAGGTAATCCGAAACCCAGTAGCTGGATTGCACCACGTCAACCCGAAATAGGTAGAATAGCGGCCTATGGCGTGCGAGTTCGATGAAGAAGTCATTCGGCAAGGTACAGATAGTCTCAAGTGGGCCAAGTTCTCCGACGAAGTGATACCCCTCTGGGTGGCGGATATGGATTTTGTTGCTCCGGAGCCCGTTGTCAGGGCGTTGGCCCGGCGAATTGACCACGGTGTGTTTGGGTACGCGATCGACCTCCCGGAACTGAAGAGTAAGGTCTGCGAACGGCTCTTGGTGGGATACGGCTGGGAAGTCGGTCCTGAGGCGATTGTCCTCCTTCCTGGACTTGTAACCGGCCTGAATGTGGCTTGTCGGGCGATTGGCACGCAAGGAGATGGGGTGCTTATTAATACGCCCGTTTATCCTCCCTTTTTAACTGCACCCACAAACCAGGGGCGTCAACTTCAAGTGGCTGAACAGGCCCGGACCACTCGGGATGGCGAACTCTATTACGATGTTGACGTAGACGCTCTGGAAGGTGCTGTCACTCCTCAAACGGGACTCTTCATCTTGTGTAACCCTCACAACCCGACCGGTCGAGTATTTTCCCGTTCGGAGTTGGAAGCCCAGGCTGAACTTTGTGCTCGCCACAACATTGTCATCTGTTCCGACGAAATCCATTGTGACCTGTTGTTAGGAGAGTCCAAACACGTTCCGATCGCCACTCTCGATCCCGAGATCGAGGCGCAGACCATTACCCTGCTTGCTCCAAGCAAGACCTTCAATATTCCAGGCCTGGGATGCAGCCTTGCTGTTATTCCCAATGCAGCGTTAAGGGCTCAATTCAAAGCCGCGGCCAGGGGTATCGTTCCTGACGTGAACGTTCTGGGTATGCACGCCGCTCTAGCCGCTTACTCTCACTGCGATCAATGGCTGGCCGAATTGCGAGAGTATTTGATCGAGAATCGGGAGTATGTGGTGGATTTCGTGAAGTCCCACCTCCCTGGAATTCAAACCACCAAACCTGAGGCAACCTACCTGGCCTGGTTCGACTGCAGAGAACTGGAAGTTGATGAGGGTCCGTTTCGATTCTTTCTAAAGAACGCGAAGGTCGCTTTCAATAACGGGGCGCATTTTGGGCCGGGAGGAGAGGGATTCGTCCGGCTCAATTTCGGGTGTCCACGCTCGACTCTACGCGAAGCTCTGGAGAGAATGCAGAAAGCCTTAGAAGATAGGCCTTAAGCCCAGCGCTAACAGGTATTCCGGGGATGTTTAACCTAGACGGGAAAGCTACCAAGGACAAAGGGAAACCTTGATTCTTGGTGCTCTTGGTGTCTTGGTGGTGGAATTGTGGAGCGCTCCGGCTAGTCAGAGAAAAGGGCCAGGAATTGTCCGTAGCCCTCAAGTTCCAAATCCTCTCTTGGCACAAAACGCAACGCTGCAGAATTGACGCAGTACCTTTGCCCGGTTGGTGCCGGGCCATCAGGAAACAAGTGTCCCAGATGAGAGTCCGCGCCTCTGCTCCTCACTTCGGTCCGTGCCATGAAAAGGCTCCGATCCTCCTTCTCAAGCACGTTTCCTGGTAGTAGGGGGCGAGTGAAACTCGGCCAGCCAGTCCCCGATTCATACTTGTCCAGGGAGCTGAAAAGGGGCTCACCAGATACGATGTCTACGTAGATGCCTTCTTGCTTGTTGTCCCAGTAATCGTTCTTGAACGGAGGCTCGGGTCCCTCTTCCTGAGTCACTCTGTACTGGAGGGGTGTGAGGCGCCGTTTTAGTTCTTCGTCACTCATTCTGGAGTTTCCGCTTCCTGGGTTTGATTCAATCGAATTATCCGAATCATCGGACCAATGTGACTCCAGGAACCGGTCTCTCCCCGAGCCCATACGGTACAGTTTGTAACGGATCGGATTCTTCTTGTAGTAGTCCTGATGATAATCCTCTGCAGCGTAGAATTTGCCGGCTTCCATTATCTCCGTAGTGACAGAGGCCTCGAACCGGCCGGAATTGTCCAGTTCTTGCTTCGATGCTTCGGCGAGTTCTTTCTGGAGATCATTGTGGTAGAAAATCGCGCTTCTATACTGGGCACCTCGATCCACAAACTGGCCTCCCGCATCGGTTGGATCCACGTGTCTCCAAAAGAGGTTGAGCAGTTGGTTGAAGCTTATCTTTTCAGGGTCATAGTGGACCTGAACTGCTTCGTAGTGACCTGTTGCTCCCGAACAGACTTCCTCATATGTCGGATTCTCCTCCGGCCCACCCGTGTATCCCGAGACGACCTCATAGACACCTTCGGACTTTTCAAAGTCTGATTCAACGCACCAGAAGCATCCGCCGGCAAAAGTCGCGATCTGTAAGTCCTTTGTCTCCTTAGTCATCTTCGTCTCTCTCGTTGTCCCTTGCGTTTCAAAGGTAGTTCCGACTGCCAATAGACGCACGGCTGATATGATGGACAGTCCAACCTTGGTCTTCTGCGTATAACTCATCGATAGTGCCTTCTGTCATTCCCTTCCATGTCGGAGGGCCAACACGGATCGTACCTTCATTATCTCAGATAATCCGTTGTCAGGAGTTTCGGGTAGTACTCAGAGGAAAGCTTCAAATCCTGATGCTTGGAAGTTTTCGAAGCGGTGGGTTGACCTTTTGCGGCATCGCCTGGGTCTTGAGCGTCTACATTTCCGAGGCAAGTCTAGCCGGTAGTATCCACTTTGTGAGAAGTTCGGGTTAAGGTCAGCGAGCGCTTCTGGCTGCAGGGACGACTTGAAACAACTCACGCGTGATCACTGCCGCCAACTCCGATGCTGGAAACGGCTTAACCAGAATGTTGCTGTTTAGAAAATACTCTCTGAGCTGGGGGAACCCAGTGGTGAGTACCGACTTCGCGTCCGGAACATGCTTTTTCAGTTTGGAAGCTAGCAGGAGGCCGTCTGTCGTCATCTCTGTAACGAAAATGTCCACTTCAGACCCCGAATGGCGGATAAACTCAAGAGCTTCGTCAGCTACGATGAACGACTTCACCGAATAACCTGCTTTTCGCAGGCCTTGGCCCATCAATCTGTGAAAATGCTCATCGCTGTCTAGAATCAGGACCACATTGTTATCCATATCTGGACAACGATTCTCGCTGTTCAAAGCATTTCTGCAAGTGACCAGGGTCACGCTCGTTTTGAGGGTTTTTCCTCGGCACCCTTGGCGAACTTGGCGGCTTTGCGTGAAACCCGTTCTTCTCACGCCAAGGCGCAGAGAGCGCAAAGGAGCGATAGGTGTCTGGCCATATGTGTCCTCACCCTGCTCTAAACCCTTGGCGGCTTTGCGTGAAACCCATTCTTCCCACGCCAAGACGCAGAGAATGCAAAAGAGTGATGAGTGTCTGGCCACATGCGTCCCTGCCTTGCTCCAGGTTTTCTCTCGTCTGATTCTCTCTGTTTACAGCTCATGTGACCGTAGCTAAAATGGTTCCATTATGAGACAGCTGATGGTACTCCTTGTTTCGCTCTTCCTATTTTCGTCCACGCTGGCCGCCTCCGGTCCGGTGTTGGCCGTCTTTGCACATCCTGACGACGAGTCGGCGACGATTGCTCCGCTGCTCTCCCGTTATGCAAAGGAGGGCCACGATGTCTACCTGATCGTGGTTACTTCAGGACAGGTTGGTGACTCAAATACTGACATTCCCCGGGGAGACCAACTGGGTGCCGCGAGGGAGAAGGAATCTCGCTGTTCTTGTAAGGCGCTCGGTATTCATGACCCCTATCTGCTGCAGTTCATGGATGGGAGTATCGCGGAATGGGACACAATGCCTAACATCAGGGAACAGGTCCGCAAGATCATCGAGGAAGTAAAACCAGAAGTGATAATCACCTTTGGGCCAGACGGGCTGACGGGTCACCCGGACCATCGTACGGTTTCAAACCTCACGACTGAAATCTTCCAGCAGCGATCGAAACTCATTCACCGGCCCAGCAAGCTCTATTATGTGGCCTACCCTGAGTCACTTTTTGCCAATCTCCCTCCGGAAATGGCCCAGTCCGCCGGCCGAATAGGGTTAGTTGCGGATGAATGGGTCACAACGGTTGTGGACGCATCCGCTTACCTGGACCAAGCCTGGAACTCAATCCAATGCCACAAGACTCAATGGCCGCCTCAAATGATGGAGATGATTCGAGGTCTCGGTTCAGAGTTGCTGGGTGGAAAAGTCTATCTGCGACTGGCTCTCCAAGATGGGGCAGGCCGAGTGGAAAAAGAGGTCGATCTGTTTGACTAGTTTAGTTGGGTCGCTCCAAATAAGCTGGCTCAAATCATACGTACCACCAAGACACCAAGGTCACCAAGTAAGATAGCTCGACCCTTGGTGTACTTGGTGCCTTCGTGGTTGCATCCAGCAACTTCTATGCTTCTGTGAAGAGAGGAGTGCTGAGATAGCGCTCTCCATTACTGGGTGCTATGAATACAATTAGTTTGCCGGCATTCTCCGGCCTTGCTGCGACTTGCAGTGCTGCCCATCCTGCTGCTCCGGTAGAGATTCCACCCATGAGACCCTCTTCCCGGGAGAGACGTCTGGCAGTGGCAAACGCGTCATCGTTTGAAACTCGTACGACGTCATCGATCGCATCAGTATTGAGGATTGCAGGAACGAAGCCTGCACCGATCCCCTGGATCTTGTGAGGCCCAGGCTGCCCCCCCGAAAGTATGGGAGAGTCGTCGGGCTCGACAGCAACTACTCTGAAACTTGGCTTGCGCTGTTTTATGACTTCAGCCACGCCCGTCAGCGTTCCTCCCGTGCCTACTCCCGAAACCAGAATATCGACCTCACCGTTCGTGTCCTCCCAAATCTCCTCGGCGGTCGTGTCTCGATGAATCTGAGGATTGGCAGGGTTTTCGAACTGTTGTGGGACCCACGAATTGGGTGTTTCGGCCGCAACCTGTTCCGCTCTTGCCAGGGCGCCTTTCATTCCTTCGCTCCCTGGAGTGAGCACCAGTTCCGCTCCGAAACCAGTGAGCAGCTTTCTTCTCTCCACCGACATCGTGTCGGGCATAATGAGAATCAGCCGGTAGCCTCTTGTTGCGGCTACGATAGCCAGTCCGATACCGGTATTACCGCTCGTAGGCTCGACAAGGACTGTCTGATCGGGGCTGATAAGCCCTTCCTTTTCCGCAGTGTCGATCATAGACAGACCGATTCTGTCCTTAACGCTGCCGGCCGGGTTGAAGAACTCTAGTTTGGCGACGACCGTCGCGTCAGTATTATTGAGCTTATTGAGACGCACCAAGGGCGTGTTGCCTATCAATTCCGTGATCGAACCATAGATTTTCCTATGTCTACCCATCTGCTGAGACTCCTCTTTTATTTATATTGATTAATTGAGTAGGAAAAGTATGACTTATATCTTAGTACATATTTACGTTTGATGCTAGTTTAGCCTGCGGAAAGCCGCTCGGCCACTGATTGTCCCCACAACGCGATTGGCTCATCGGCAGGTTTCGGCCAGGGGCGCCTATGGTTTTCGAGGCCCGTTGCTGATTAAATAGGGACTCGAGAGGCTCTTGAAAGGATAGAATCCAGCCACTGAAGCCTCTACCGGAGATGAGCTTTGAAATTCTTCACCGTTCGGCAGGTTTTGGGTTTGGCATTCTTCGCCGTGTGGGCAAGCTTCGGTTCGGGGTTGTCTGAGGGAACTGGGACCGAGACCGAGACAGGGGGCAGGCCCAACATTATTCTCCTTTTGACCGATGATCAGCGGTGGGACACCCTTGGTGCCGCCGGAAATCCGGTGATTCAGACTCCGAATCTGGATCGCTTGGCCTCCCAGGGGGTCTTCTTCGAAAACGCTTTTGTGACGACTTCCATATGTGCCACAAGCCGTGCCTCAATCATCACGGGGCAGTATGCCCGTCGCCATGGTGTGTGGGACTTTCAGACGACCCTTTCCTCGTCTCAGCTTGCTGAAAGTTACCTTGGAACCCTGAAAGCAGGCGGTTACAAGCTTGGTTTCATTGGCAAATGGGGTATCGGTTCGCCCCCAACGACTCTGTTTGACTTCAACCGGGCTTTTGGAGGGCAGGGACAGTACTTCGTAGAAATAGATGGCGAAACTCGGCATCTGACCTCAATCATGGGAGATCAAGCGGTCGAGTTCCTTAGTACCACTGACCCCGGAACCCCCTTTTGTCTCTCGGTCAGCTTCAAGGCCCCACATGTGCAGGACTCCTACGACTTATCGGAAGCGCCGTTTCCCTTTGATTTGGCCTTGCAGGATCTCTATGAAGACGACCTGATCCTACCACCGGCTACATCGGCCGCTAGTCATTTTGCCCGTCTTCCCGACTTCCTCAAGAACTCTGAAAACCGAATGCGTTGGGCGGTCAGGTTCTGGGGGCCACAACGCTATCAAGAGTCGGTGAAGGGGTACTTTCGACTTATCACGGGGATTGATAGTGCAGTCGGGCGGATCTTGAAAGAACTTCAAGCACAGGGTCTCTCCCGGAATACGGTTGTGATCTTCACCAGCGACAATGGGTTTTTTCTGGGCGAACATGGGTTGGCAGGCAAGTGGTTGCCATATGAAGCTTCCATTCGGGTGCCCTTGATTGTTTTCGACCCTCGATCACCCGGACCGGTCGCCGGTCGCCGAAAACAGATGGTTCTGAGCGTTGATGTTGCACCGACCATCGTGGACATAGCCGGACTTCAGATTCCGCGCGGCATGCAGGGCCGAAGCCTGCTCCCCTTGATCGAGTCGTCTGCAATTCCCTGGAGAGGCGATTTCTTTTATGAACACCTGTTTGAGCACCCGCGAATTCCACCTGTCGAGGCCTTGCGTACGGCGAAATGGAAATACGTGCGGTATCTGGATCCTGATCGCGAGGAACTGTACGACCTGGAATCGGATCCATTCGAGGAAGCCAACCTGGTGTCTGAACCACAGTATCTGGAAGAGCTACACTCCCTCCGTAGCCGGTTCAGAGAAGTCAAAAACAGTCTGAAATAGTGGCCGGTTTCCTCGGCTCTCGGGTCTACCACCAAGACACCAAGGACACCAAGTTTCAAGCTCGAAACTCGAAACAAATTCCAGGGTCGAGTCTACTCGCCCAGAGGAGTGAGGAGGACCTTTCGGAAATGAATCTCGCCCCCCTCTGACTGAAGGCCAATGGACCCTTTAGTCGTCTCGCAGTCCCAGGCTTTGTTTACCTCTTTTCCGTTGACCAGTACTGTCAAGTTCGGACCGTCCAGAGTAATGTCGTAGGTATTCCACTGCCCGGGTTCATTCTCGTTACCCTCGATCTTATTCACCGCGACAAACCCTCCCAACCGTTCATGATTGGGTTCCTTGGTCGTGCGATCCGGGTCCCCATCCAGTTTCATCCCGTGAAATCCATACAGGTTACCGGCATCACCGCTCTTGAGTTGAGCTTCGATTGATCTGGGAAGCGCTTTCGGTTCGCCGTTGACGCGCAAGAGAACACCACTATTGCCTGGCTCGGTACCGGGTGCCCATCGCCACTCGACAACCAACTTAAAGCTCGTGTAGTCCGTCGTCGTGTGCAGATAACCCATTGGTTCCCCTTTGCAAATGAGAATACCGTCCTTGACGCTCCAGACATCCTCCATGGCGACGTCCGGTTCCACCAGAAAAGCGGCCCAACCATCCAGAGTCTGTCCGTTGAACAGGTTGACCTCCTGAGGTGCCGCCGGAGGGGGCTCAGCAGGGGCTGAGATTGTCTCAACTTCGCCCGAGCAGCCGAGGCAAACAGTAAGAATGGTAATCAAAAGCGGAAACATAACTCTTCGCATTTCGGAACTCCTTTTCAAACCACTTGAGGACACCTTCCTCCGCTGCCCGGATACTAACTCACGCAGCGGTCGAGCGCCACATCTGCAAACCATAGTCACCCTCGAGGGTGAGGTCAATAGCTTCTTTGGGTGACGTTCCAGAAAAGAATCAGCAAACATGCGAGCGGAGGCTCCACCCATGGCAAAAGGGAACGCCTTGTCAGTCTTCTGGAATTCTGGTCTACTCCAAGCTGAGGCTCCGTCATTATTGGACTGTGCCTGCTCCAATCAACAGGAGGTAGAAAACACAATGGACTATTCGCCAAGCACTGGAAGGTACGAAGATGTTTCTTATAGACGCTGTGGAGTAAGTGGCGTCAAGCTGCCGGTTCTGACCCTCGGTTTGTGGCATAACTTCGGTGAAGTGGACTGTCACAGTAATTGCCGGAAGATTGTGCAGTACGCCTTTGACAGGGGGATCACTCATTTTGACCTGGCGAACAACTATAGCCCGCCACCCGGGTCGGCCGAGGAAACATTTGGGAGAATCCTCAGGAATGATTTCTCTTCGTACCGTGATGAATTGTTGATCTCAACAAAGGCCGGATACCTCATGTGGCCAGGCCCTTTTGGGGATGGAGGGTCGAAGAAGTATATGATTGCCAGTCTCGACCAAAGTCTTCGCCGCCTCGGTCTCGATTATGTTGACCTCTTCTACTCTCATCGTTACGACGAAGAAACTCCTCTCGAAGAGACGATGGAAGCCCTGTATCAGGCGGTCCAACAAGGCAAGGCCCTCTACGTTGGCATCTCCAATTACCCGCCAGAGGAGACCAGAGAGGCCGTGAGGATTCTACGGAGACTCAACGTCCGGTGCCTTATCCACCAAGCCAAATACTCGATGCTTGTTCGCTGGGTTGAGGATGGGTTGCTTGATGTACTCGACGAGGAGGGGCTTGGTTGTATTGCTTTTTCGCCCCTGGCCCAGGGTTTGCTCACCGACCGATACCTCAAGGGGATTCCCGAAGGGTCGAGGGCGGCGAAAGAACATGGCTTTTTGCAGGAAGCAGAGGTGGAAGCGCAAGTGGATACACTTCGCCGGCTGAATCAGATTGCTCGCAGGAGGGGGCAAAGTCTGGCGCAAATGGCCTTGGCTTGGGTCTTGCGCGACCCGAGGGTTACGTCGGCGTTGGTCGGAGTAAGCCGGGTCGAGCAGTTGGAGCAGAACTTCGAAGCGTTGCAGCAGCTCGAGTTTGACAAGGACGAGTTGGCTGAGTTGGAAGAGATTATCTGACGTGCAAAAGTGGTCCGGCCCGGATGGTACACACCGCCAGGAGTACTGACTACAAACAGGAAACAGGACTCAGAGCGAAGTCTTGATCTGCTTTGATAGCTTCTCAATCCGAAAGAGCTGAATCACCACGTTGTCACCACTCAACTCCGCTAAGTTGACGGTATCAGTCGGGGTGAAGAAAAACTCGCGTATCCGCTTCTCTGCCTGTTCGATCTGAGTTCCAATATAAGAGATCTCCGTTTCGAACGCCGGGTTT
>JAUWTT010000249.1 GCA_030614585.1 Acidobacteriota bacterium | reverse complement strand
TATCCGACGCCCAGCCCTTCAGCAAAGGGGGCCGGATCTTCATCGCTGAGCTGGGCCGGCCCGGCAAGGATCCGCTCCGAGACTTCAAGTACCTGCTGAACCCCAAGTCGTCTTGCGTGAAAACCGCCCACATCCATCCGTTCCTCTCGCCGGACGGATCGATGGGGCTGTTCAATTCCGACGAGTCGGGCATCCTGCAGGCTTACATGGTGCGGGGGATCTGAAGGACCCGAGGCCGCCACCGCGTATCCTGCCCGGAGACGATGGGGCCATCCAACTGCGAGCCGACGGGCTGACGTCCTATCGCTTGATCAGCGGGACGAACGCCCGTTGGGTAGGGCCGGTGTAGAGTTGGCGAGGGCGTTATCCCTACTTCTACGAAAAGGAGTACGGTCCGCTGTGCCTGGAAAACCCTGCGGGAATACAGCCCTCCTCACCTGGGGGCAGAGGCGGTCTGCGGTGCCGCCTTCGCCATTCAGACGTGGGGAGATGAACTCCACTGGCATCCCCACATCCACTCGGTGGTCAGCGATGTAGCCTGGGATCCGGACGGAAACACCCTATCCATCGGCCGTCCGGGTTCATCAACGCTGACCAAACTCTTCCAACATCACGTACTCGAAATGCTCACCCGAGAACAACGCCTGAGCCGGGATTTTGCTCGCAAACTCCGCTCCTGGCACCACTCCGGCTTCCAGGTCTGGGCGGGACGACCGGTCCCGCACGAAGATCTGAAGGCTCTTGAACGGCTGTGTGCCTATATCTTGAGACCCAGCTTTGCCGAAACCCGAATCGAATACGACGCAAAACTGGACAAATCGAGTATGAAACCACCCAAGGAGTCCACCGATCCATGGATGCTCTGGACTGGATTGCTCTGAGCACCTCCCACATCCCCGATGGGCATGAACAAACGGTGCGTTACTGTGGCCGGTTTTCCAACGCGGCTCGCGGAAAACGACGAAAACAGGCCCTGGGTCAACCCCCCACTGACGCAGTGGACTCGGTGTCCGAGCCGGACTCTACAACCCGGCGTTTCGCCCGAGACCGGCGCCGCAACTGGGCCGTGCCCGCCGGAGGCGTAGCTCGCCTGCTCAAAAAGATTTATCAGGTCGGCCCGTTAACCTGCACTCACTGTGGAAATAAAATGGAGATCATCACCTTATGTGGAGCTCCACATAAATCACCTTCATCGAGAAGGCTGACGTGATCCGCAGGATTCTCCAGCATTTGGGACTGTGGAAAAGGCCGATTCGCTCTCCTCCTACCCGGTTGTTCCCTCACGAATTAGAAAGTTTCCTTCAATCATTGACGCCTCGCCAGGCGCAGCAGATCAGGGCCTCATCCGACTCACTCTTCTGGATTGAGGTCCCGGTCTTTGAGGTTTGAAGAGCCGCGGCTCTTCAAACTTCTCAATACCCGTGTATCTTTTTTCGCCCTCTTTCGGCGGCCCGGTCTGACTCGGGTGGGCTTATGCAAGACAGTTGCATGTTTCACGCTCCCTAATTCCTAGCCTTAAAGCGTGGGTTCCTCTACTCTTAGATTCCGGCTTGTTTTTCCGGGTGAAAATGGTCTGGCCCCCAAAAGCGAATTCCTATAGGATTACCGCCTCACGTCACCAGCGCAAGCCTACTCGTCGGTCGAATACTCTTTCTCAAGAGATCGGCGTAAGGCACGGCGTCCGTACCGGCCTTGCTCGTCGTCCAGAAACTCACTGAGATCTCCAACTTCGCTGTAGAAGTAAGCATCTACCTCGAGTTCCTCCCTCTGATTTCGATCGATCAGATCACCTGGAATCCCCGCCATCCGCGTACTCAACTGATGGAGGAGCGTTATGAAGAGAGCAACGGACACCAGGCCCAGCAGAAGACAGTTCCAACGATGAATCTTCTTAATCATTCCGAAAACACCGGAAACAGTATTCCTCCGAATGCAATCCACGCCATCAGAAGAGTCAGAATCAGATTGAAACTCTGTCCGACAATGTAGAGATAAATGGGTTTACCTCCGACAAGCTGACTCGCGAGCTCCTTGAAATTGGATTCTAAACCAATCGAAGCGAAAGCGAGGCAGAAGAACCAACCGCGGAACGTCTTACTGACACCCAAAACGCTCGAAACCTCTTCGTGCCCGAGAGCGGGCATGAGAACAAAGCTGAAAACAACTGAAGCCGCTGCAAATCCGAGAATGAACTTCGGGAACCGATACCAAATCTCCATCAGACTGGGCCTGGGTGCATCCGGATCCCGGTCCACCTTGGCAACCCAGTAAAGGGCCACAAGAAACGCCACTAATCCGATCAATACATTCTGGATCATCTTCACCACAGCTGCGACCTTCTCAGCCGTAGGGCCAAGGAATGCCCCGGCTGCCACTACGGCACCGGTAGAATCAATCGTCCCCCCCAGCCATCCGCCTGCCACCGCTGAGGGAATTCCCAGAGCCAGACAGAGCGGAGGCATCACAATCATCATTAAGACCGTGAAAATCATCGTCATTCCCACTCCAAGCGTGAGCTCGGACTTCTTCGCCCTGCAAGCAGCGGCAACTGCGATAGCAGCAGAAACACCGCATACTGAGGTAGCGGCCGCAATGATAATCGTCAAACTCTTGGAAGCCATCTTCAGCCAGCGCGTCCCAAAAAACCACATGAACAGGATCACGGTCGGCGTGACTACCCAGGCAACTAAAAGACCTGGCATCCCAAGTTTCAGGATTTCAGAAAACAGAATCTCTCCACCGAGAAGGACGAGACCGGTCTTGATAAACAGTTCGGACCTGGCCCCTTTCAAGATCCAATCTGGCGTCCCCACAGTATTGGCAATGAGCAACCCGAAAAACAGGGCCCAAATGGCGTAACCGAACCCCCAGGCTTTGACGGTAGTCTGACCGGCAATCGTGTACGAAATCACGGCAAGCATAAAGACAGCCAGGAATCCGACAAAGAACTTCTTCCAGTTCTCTCGCATCACAGCCAGGCCAACTGTCATCAACACGCCCAGGCCGATACCGAGAGCCGCTATCCACAGCCCCGTATCTCCCGCAAAAGCGTCAGCAGGATTGGCTACCCATTTGCCGACTTTCGGAACCATCGAAACGGCCCCGATGATAATCCCGACAAATAGCACCGCTGCAAACCAAATCGCCCAATAGTCTTCGGATTTCCAAAGCTTCTCGATTTCTTTGCCCATCGATTTCTCCCCAGCTGAGCCCGAGCTGTTAGTCCTTCTTAAACCCTGGTTTGAGCGGGCTTCCCCCGTAATACGGGTATTGTTCCAGTCGATCGGCCTCGCCAAGCAGGCGCGGGTCCCTCGTTGCGCTTAGGTGCTCCATCAGCCGCTGTTCCAATTCACTCTTTACCTGACTGTAAGCTGGGTCAGCAGCAACGTTCTTCAATTGACCGGGATCGCTCCGGAGGTCATAAAGCTCTTCCCCCGGGCGTTTGTCGAAAGCGAGCCGAAACAGCTCCGCATGCTGTTCGTCCTTTTCACGGTGCTCCACCATGTAGAACTTGGTTGGCCCGTTATCCACGTCACCGTACCAACTTCCAGGGAAGTGGGCTTCTTGATGGTTCGGAGTGCCGGCCGGCCAGCGATCAGGCCTGAAGTTCTTGATGTACAGATACTCGTAAGTGCGAATTCCCCGCATCGGGGTCCCACCGCCGTCTGGAGTCTCCTGTACCGGAACGTGCCGCTCTTTACCGAAGAGGACAAAATCACGAGCTTCGTCCACCCGCCCTTCTTTATCAGACAACAGAGTGTTGACCAAGCTCCTCCCCGTCATGACTGCAGGAGGAGCCAACCCTGCTACTTCAAGAAAGGTCGGCGCCAAATCGGTGAGGCTGACAAAATCATCCAGGACGCGGCCACCAACAACTTTCTCCGGCCAACGCATTACCAGTGGTACTCGGACTCCACCGTCGTAGAGGTTGGCTTTGCAGCGGGGAAACGGCATCCCGTTGTCGCCGGTGATGACGACCAGCGTGCTCTCCAACTCTCCGATCGCTTGAATCTGTTCAAGAATCGATCCCACTTCTCGATCGAAACGCTGCACCTCCCAATAGTAATCCGCAACATCGCTACGTACTTCAGCGCTGTCAGGAAACGATGCGTTCGGCTCAATACTATCAGCTGGAATGCCGTCGGCAAGGCCGGAACCCTCTTCGTAACCCCGGTGTGGATCAGTGCTGCCAAACCAGAAACAAAAGGGTTGGCCCTCAGGTTTCTGGGCCAGAAAATCCTCGAAATCCTCGAATGCTGTTCCAGCCGGATTCCGAGTCCTGCCACCAACCTCAAACTTACCGGGAGCCCAGCCTTTTCGGGTGTACCCGACGAAGTAGCCGGACTCCTCGAGCAGGTCCGGATAGACAGGAAATTCTGACCGCAGGGTACTCCAAAGATTCGCACTTTCCTCGAGTCGCCAGTGCCATTGGCCGGTCAATATGGCGGCTCGACTTGGCGTACAGGACGGAGAAGCCACGTAGGCATGGTTGAACAGCACACCTTCACGTGCCACTCTGTCAAAAGTCGGGGTCTTAACCACGAGGTCACCGTATGCGCCGGCATGGGGCCAACTCCAGTCGTCAGCGATCGCAAACAGGATGTTCGGACGTGCGGATTGCGGAGTCTCCGAAACCCGGCAGGCCACAAACCCCAGAGCCAGCAAGCCGATCAAACAGGCAATCACCCATTTCCTCATTGTTCTCTCCTTACAGACGAACCGGCCCCAGTGTATCAGCCAAACACGACCTCGAGAAAACGACGCAAAAGGGTCTCAGTTTCCGGGCTCTCTTTAAACCGCTCGACAGCCTCCTGGCGCTCGATCGGACTCATGTGGACAGCATAACCGTCCATATACCGGTCAAACCGCAGCCGGTTTTCGTCACGATTGAGTTCGGGATGGAACTGGAATGCCCATACCGGCTTTCCCGGAAGGCGGAACGCCTGGTATGGCGAAGCTTCACTGAGGGCAAGATTCGGCACGCCCTCAGGCAATCGGCGCGCTCTGTCTTTACGCCCCAGCTGGGCTGGGAAACTATCCGGCAAGCTACCAAGCAGGGGGTCATCCCGCCCCGTGTTGGTCAGGTCTATTTCGTAAGTACCCACTTCAGTGTTCTTTGGGTCATGAACGATTTCACCTCCCAGGGCCTCGACCAAACACTGGAAACCAAAACAGGAAGCAAACATCGGATGTCCAATTTCAGCGACTGTCTTCAGCAGGCCCAGTAGTTCCTGAAATCCAGGCAGGTTGCCCTTCGAAACGTAGAATTCTCCACTTCCGCCCATCATGACGGCATCATGGTTGAGTACCTGTTCCAGAGATGGGGGCCCCTCTAACAGGTCATACGTCATGACCTGCGCAGGGGGCAACCGGAGCTTCTTGGTAAAGGAGTCCAGTTCTTCTTTCTTGGCAGGATCTTCAGGGTAGCGGGCTTGCAGCAGCAGAACTGTCGGATGCATGGGCAGCAATCGTAACCGTTTTGGGGCCTCAATGTTAAGCCGAAGCTGGCAATAGAAGGAGTTTGTCACAGGCGAGACGACTATGTTCTGCCCGTCTATTCCGACGTCTGCGGTCCCATGATCCCCGGCCAAATCGGAAGTGTGAAGACGGAAGTCCGAAGTTCGAAGTGCGAAATCCGAAACAGAGGCCGATTTCGGTTTGAGCAACACGCCCTCGAGGCCTGGGGCTTAAAAACAGCCCCTCTTGATGCTCCTCCTCCTGCTTCATGGGGGGGCAGCCCAAGACCAAATGGTGGTTGCCAGCCTCCCTAAACTGGTGAATAATCTGTCCGGAACCCACACAGTGGAAAGGGGAAACATGACAATGCAAAAGGCTTTTGGATGCTTGATTGTTCTAATCGTTGCCTTCACATCTTCCTGTTCGACTGATAACCAGACTCAGCGAAAAGAAGCTCCTGTCAGCGAACAGACAAACTACTTGAACGAATCCCAGGAGGACCGTGACCAGCGCATGAAGTGGTGGCGCGAGGCACGATTCGGGATGTTTATCCATTGGGGGCTGTATGCAGTCCCGGCGGGTGAGTACATGGGGGAACGGTCGGGTGGGACGGGCGAATGGATCCAGTCCTGGGCCAATATCCCGAGGGAGGAATACGAGAAATTCGCTGCCCGATTCGACCCTGTCGAGTTTGACGCGGCCGAATGGGCGCAACTAGCTCAAGATGCGGGCATGCAGTACCTGGTGATCACTTCAAAACAT
>JAUWTT010000241.1 GCA_030614585.1 Acidobacteriota bacterium | reverse complement strand
TGGGCCATCCGGCGCAGTCTTGGCTGGCGCGGCTTGGCGAAAGGAGCGCTTCAGTCCGGAATAAAAACCTGGCAAAACACACCGGAAGAATGGGGTTCTGGATGGGAGGGATTTGGGAAACGACTTGCGACACGTCAGGCTGACGTCTTCATCTCAAGTACCGTGGAGGCCAGTTTGGGCGCACTCTGGGGAGAAGATCCCCGCTATTGGCGATCAGGCAAGGAAGGGACCGGGTCGCGTATCTGGTACGCAGTTAGTTCGGCATTTCTAACCTACCGCCCAGACGGCACTCGCAAATTCGCCTGGGCTCGACTTGTTGGAAATGTCAGCGGAGACGCTGTCGTTCGGCGCTGGTATCCCGAGGCTGACCGTGACTGGTACAAGTGGACTCTCACGCCTCTCGGTACCGGATTCATCGGCAAGATGTTCAGCAATGTCTTCCGGGAATTCTCTCCTGATCTTAAGCAGAAGTTTCTCAAAAAGGGGAATAAGAAGAACTACAAGAAAAAGGATAAGCAGGACAAGAAGACGCCCTAGGCATCAACCTGCTTCGACCCCCAATTCGTGAGACTCCCCGGCTGTTGGGCTAACCACTAAATCACTAAAGCACAAGGAATTATTGGTGTCCTTTGTGCCTTGGTGGTTAAGCCCTCTTAAACGGCGATCGTCTGTTGCTTCTCAGCCGCTTCCGTAGCTGCAATACAGATTCTTGTGACTCGCACAGCCTCGTCAGGAACGATTAAGCTTGTTCGCTGCCCTCGAAGCTCACCAACAAGATCCGCAAAGAAAGGAAGATCCGGCTTCTCCAACTTGATCTCATGGGGTTTCTTCTCACCCGTAACAAGTTCCAGGATGCCTCTTTCTGCGATTGCTTCTACTATCCCTGTTGAACCGGCAATCCGAATCCTGTCATCTCCGTGAGTCAAAGCGGTCTCCGGGCGCAGGTAGTCCATGGTAATGGCGGCAGTCGCACCGTTTTCGAATTCCAGGCCGACGACCGCATTGTCCTGAACACCAGGGTATTCTGGATGGGCAAGATTCGAGTGAAATCCGCTCACTCTTCTTACCTCGAGCCCCGTACACCACCGCAAGTAGTCCACTGCGTGGATCCCGACCCATAGAATCGTACTTCCGTAGATCTCTTTATGCTTGTAGAACCAGGGCCGCCCGCCACCCCATTTGTACGACTTCTGGGCTCGAGCGAGACACGGTTTCCCGATCTCTCCCTGGCCGACAGTTCGCCACACCGTGTAAATAGAAGGGGCGTAGCGCATGGCAAACATCGCGCTCAGCCGTACCCCTGTCGATCTGACTGTCCTTTCCACCCTATCCAGATCGGAGTGACTAACTGCAACCGGCTTTTCACTCAGAATGTCCAAACCCGCCTCAGCAGCCGCACAAATCGCCAGGGCATTCCGGGCATAGGGGAGGCATACTACTGCGAGGTCAAGCTCCTCCTTCTCGAGCATCTCCTGATAGGTTTCGTAGAGTGTCGGATTCATCTTTGACCATGACTGTCCTTCGACCCATTGCTTCTGGGAATCCATGTTGTAGGAGGTGCCCCCACCGCTTCCGTGAGCACGACCGCTTCCGTGAGCACGGCTGCTTCCGTCAGAATTAAAAGTCCAGCTTCCGTCCTCGAAGGCGTAGGCAGTGATCCTGGCGTTGGGGACAGTGTCCAGCTGATTCAAAACATAGCCGAGATGTCCGGTTCTGCCTATCATTCCGATCCGCAGGGGAGCGTCCGGATCCAACCGCGGCGCCGGCGGCGATTCCAGCTCAGCTGCAAAGCCTGGAGAAGCGCTTGCGGCTACGGCAAGCGACGCAGTCCCCACAACATTAATGAACTTCCTGCGGTTCAATCTCTCGATAGCAAACTCGGGAGCTACTCGATTGGCCATCTTACGTCTCCTTAACAGACTTTATCGAAATCCCATTACGATTAAAGGTTATGTCTGGTGACCGGCTTTGGCAAGCTTCATCAGTCCAACGTGGCGAGATTGGAAGCTCGAAATCCGACGGGGTTGAATCATGAATCTACCACCAAGACACCACGAGCACTAAGAAACACTAAGATTAATGGGTTCACCTTGGTGTCCTTTTCCTAATGTTCTTCTCTTCGCACTTCGAACTTCGCAGTTCGCACTTCACTCGGGTTTCGAGCTTGGCCTGCAACAGCCCCATGTTAGTATGCGCGAATGGCAATATCGGCCGCTCGTGCGACGTTGGCCTTCTCCTGTTTGGGGCATTTGTACGTTCACCTTTGCACGGCGTTCTACTTTGTCATCGTGTTGGCACTCGAGGTTGACTGGCAGCTTCCCTATCACGATCTCATCAAACTGTGGACTCTCGGCGCTCTTTTGGTTGGATTAGCGGCACTGCCAGCAGGGTTCTTAAGTGACCGTGTCGGTGCACCCGCCCTGATAGTGGTGTTCTTCCTGGGTATGGGCTTCTGCTCGGTTGGAGCGGGTCTGAGCGGTTCCACCGCGGAACTCATGTGGTGGCTCGCCGGAATTGGCCTGTTCGCAGCGATTTACCATCCCGTAGCCGTTCCATGGCTGGTGAGGAATGCGGGAGCCGGAAAGGGCAAGGCGCTTGGATTCAACGGCATCTTCGGTTCGATGGGTGGAGCGGTAGCGGGCTTAACCGCGGGAGTTCTGATCGATGTCGTGAACTGGCGTGCAGCCTTCATCGTCCCCGGATTGGTCACAGTGGTAACAGGTCTCGCGTTGCTGGTATTCATGCGGCGTGGACTGATCCACGACTCGCCGTCACTGGATTCACCTAATGGGGAAAAACGCAGCACAATGGTGCGGGTCTTCGCAATTCTTATGGTGACGATGTTTCTTGCCGGACTCATTTTCAGTGCGACTCAAACAGCTCTACCCAAAATGTTCGCTGAACGTAGTCTCGACTTGATCGGACAGAGTGCTCTCGGTGTCGGTGTGCTGGTGGCGTTGGTCTATGGAATGGCTGGACTCATGCAGATTGTAAGCGGGCATTTAGCCGATCTCCTGCCACACAAGTTCGTCTACCTCGGGGCATTGTTGATCCAGGTGCCGCTTCTCTGGCTGGCCGCAAACCTGGGCGGCATGTCACTCGTGATAGTGGCGACATTCATGGTCGTAGCAAGCGTCGGTGCGCTGCCGGCCGAGAACCTGATCCTGGTACGCTATGCACCCTCTGGAAAACATGGGCTTACCTTTGGACTAAAATTCGTCCTCGGGTTCGGAGCCGTACCTGTGGCGGTCCAGTTGGTGGCGCTCATCACGGAACGTACAGGCGGTTTCTACTGGCTTTTTGTGATACTTGCGGTTCTTGCCCTGTGTGCGTTCACCGCAGCACTGTTTCTGCCTGGGGGTCTTGATCGAAAAGTCGACTAAGCAGGAACATTTGCGGATTTACCACCAAGGCACCAAGATCACCAAGCATTCTTTGTGTCCTTGGTGTCTTCGTGGTTTGAATTCTCTTGGCCGATACAAGATCAGGGACGAGCCACGTGCAGTGCCACTATCTTCCACTCGCCACTCTCGCGTGCCCAGAAAAAGTCGAGTATCGCCGGATCATCACCTTTGAGGTCCAGCTGAAAGGAAGCTAAATAGTAATTGCCGTAGACTGGGGAATCCGGCACTTCCATGTTGTTCTCTTTATCCAGGTTCTCACAGAGGTACTGTTGACCTACGTGATCCGGGAAACTTCCAATCGTGAAGAGTTGACCTTCCGGCTGCTCCACCAGACGTACCTGGGGCGAAACAATCTCGACAGGTTTAACAAGGGCACTTGGGTCGGGAGCGCTTTTGAGCTTCTCATATATCTGCGACAGGGCGCCATGAAGACGTTCTCTAATCTCAGCATCATTCTTCGGAGGTGAACCTTCAGCATAGTAGGCGAAACATGGATAGCTGGCCGAGCTGAAAAATCCCATGGTCGAATCAATATCTCCGGTTCGCCAGGCCTGACGAAACTTGTCGTTTGCAGCCACGAAACCCGGATCGCCTTTGACCTTCTGAATGGTGACTGCGGCGGGCCTGAAATCCGGCAAATCAAGCTGGGTTCCTTCCGGTTCAGATACGAAGGAAACGACCTTCCAGTAGCCATCCTGCTTAGTCCACATGAGACCGAGTGCTCCAGCCTTGTCACCGGGGAAATTCAAGTCGAAAACAGAAAGGATGTACTTCCCATAGCTCTCGGATGCTTCTCCCGGTTCCTGGCCTTCCGGGTCGTTTCGACGAGAGCAGTCGAATTCCATGGCCAGATTCTCTGGTACGTCGTAGAGCCGAAACATACTTTCTTTCTCGTGCAGGATCGGCCGGAACCGAGGATCTGAAACACTCTTGCCCACTGCAATCTTCCCAACGTCCTTAATCTCCCCAATCGCCGCATTGACTGCCGCCATTCGGTCCAGCAAAATAAAGGGCGCCATTCCGTAGTCAACCTCATCCGCATCCTGCCAAACATCCAGGCACGCGTAAGAGGAGGGCGCCAGATAAGCAATCGCCAGTTCGGGCCGCTCCTCTTCAAACCAGGATTCGAGGAAATCCTCAACCGCCACCGCGAGTTCTTTCTTGCCTTTGCGAGGGTTCATCGGAATCGTTGTCTCCTCCGGATCCTCCTGTCCCACTAAAGCTGCAATCGCCGGCAATCCGAAAAGTCCCCGCCACCAGTTCGTGTATCCTTCCCACCGGCCCGAATGTCGATTGTGGTTGTTTCCCGCCCTGACATCGGAGTTGGCGGCCGTCAAATGCCCGTTGAAGAGGGCAGAAGGGGCTCCAGAAGCCCGGTAATCGACATCAATGTCGGCCCGACGCCCGTCTCTTGCTGCGGAGACTTGCATCGACGGAGGTCCGCCGAGTTGCCGGTAATTCAGCGGATATCCCTTGTGATAGTGAGTATTGTCCCCTTTCTGCATAAATTCCCGAGAGGCTTCCAGGGTCTCGAGAGCATCGGGCTTCAGGGTGACATACATCCTGAATTGTTGGTCTCCGCCCGCGCCCTGGACTCGACCACGCACCGAGTCAACGTAGTCAATCAAATCGAGCGGTATTCCCAGGTATTCACCGGCTTCGTTCGTGAGCTGTGTCTCCGAGAGGGCATGCGTAGCGCCTTCGAACGTAGTCCTGGTAGAAAGGGGGAGGTTGTCATAGAGTTCATTCGGTTTGACGTCGCCGCTCGTCAGCTCATTGAAACGCCGGACCCAATCGTCGATCAAGCGACGCTGGTCATCCTCGAGTCCCTGATAAGTGCCTCCAAATTCAAGGTGGGACTGGGCAACGTATCCCCCTTCAAGCGTTCTCTGAAGGACAAACGCTCCAACTTCGCGTTCTACCCCCACGACTACAGGCGGATCATCCATTCGAAGCGTCACATCAATGTTCTTCTTCCAGCGACGCTTCTCAACCGAACGAGAACGGAGTCGAACGGTCAAATAGTCAACCGATGTACTGGGAATGTTGACCCTCCGCTCACTGCCCAACAGGCGCTGCGTCAGAACTGCCAGTTCCGACGCTTGATTATCGAAAACGAACCATTCGTGTTCATACTTGGTTCCTTCGGCTAATCCCGCTTCCTCACCCAGGTTTCGGAAGACAAGTCGCCGATCCTCGATTCGAAACTCGTCGAGGGGATTGACATCGCTGAGGTAGTGCTCCAAAACCTTGTCGCGTCGCTTGATAAGCGTCTGAACCAAATACTCTTCAGCGGCTGGATCGGAAAACTGCCCTGTTTTGACAATCGTACGAATCATCTCATCGGAGAAACGGGCCACAATCCGTACTGCCCAAAAGGCATCGTCAGGCAGCCTTCGCTGGAATGCCGCATTCGGGTATTCCGGCTTCCATTGGTCCGGTTCGAAATAGTCGCCCTCGATCCTTCCGATCTCTGCGTACTTCGGGTACGCGTAATCGATCTTCAACCAGGGTCGCATCCAGATGCCCATACTCAGGGCGGTTTTCAGGGTTGCGGGAGTGTCACCCAAGAGAGAATACTCGTTCCCTGCCAGTTTAGCCTTAGGTATGAGGCGGTCGTCCAGATCCCAGCCACTCCCAAGAGCTGTTGAGAAATCAACCAGATAGCGCCTTACGAAAGAGCGACCATTCTCGGTTACCAGGAAGCCTCGGGTGTTGATGCTTCGGGCCAGAGTGTGATTAAGCCAGGCTGAGAACAGCCGCAAGCCTCTCAACTCACGGCGGTTCTCGTGAGGGTAGATGTCGTTGGGGTCATCAGGTCGAGTACCGTAGAACTTGAACTCACCCAAACTTTCTCGGTCAAGCAACGAATACGCCACAACACGGTAGGTCCCGTCGTCTTCCCTCTCCCTTTCATCGAGGAACAGGTCGATGAACTCTCGATCCAAAGGCACTTCCTTGCCTCCCAGCAAAGTGATCGTGGCATCTGGGGAAATAACAAATTCCCCCGGATCAAAATAGTTGATCGTAGCGCCTAATACGTTGTA
>JAUWTT010000217.1 GCA_030614585.1 Acidobacteriota bacterium | reverse complement strand
TTCCGCAGCCTCCCGTAAGTCTCTCTGATTTCCAGGGGAGTCTGGTGGTCGAATCACCGGTGCCGATCTGCGGTTTGGGAATTCAGGTGACCTCCCCAACGTCTCAAAGCTCCGGCCACTACGCCACGCTTCCGGTAGTACCCCTGGAGGAGCCACCAGGAGAGTAAGCGTCCAAGACTGCCGGGTATGGGAAGATTCCCTGGTAGATCGGCATCCTGACGCCCATGGAATCCCTCAGTCGCTGAACCGCTCGACCGTTTCTTCCACGATAGGGCGCAGCGGACCCTGTGGTTTTTTGTAAAAGTTGGCACCATACGATGGCTGCTTCCAACTTCTATCATTTCATGGACATTCACGCTTGCCGCTCTACTCCAATCTACAAAACATCTACACCAGACTTCCTGGCTGCCGTCTTTAGATCCTTGTCCAGAGTGGCCAGAGATAACCCTTCCCGCATCGCCAGATCAAGATATGCGCCATCATAGACACTCAGTTTATGTGCTCTGGCTACAATAACTGCACCTCCCCACAGTTTCAGGGTGTGGAAGTCAGCAATACGGATCGGCAACGACTCCAGCAGCTCAGTAAATCGCCGTCCTTGAGCCTCCGTAATCCGTTTACGTCGCTCAGCCGTAACCAGCACGTTACCGACCTCATAAGTCCACAACGAAGGGACTAACGCCTCATCGGTTTCCAGGCGATCCAGTACTACCTCGGATTGCCGAGTAGCCTCATCTTCGAACAACCAGGCCATGGTCACAGAGGTGTCCAGCACAAAACTCACCGACGCCCCTCCCGGATCATTTCTATCAGCTCATTTTCACCAAGGGTCATACCGCGACGCATCTCCCTGATCTGTGAGATTGTGTGTGCGGGGTCATCATTGTCGCGACGGTGGGGAATCAGATCCGCTACCGGCTTACCTGAACGGGTTATGACAATACGCTCGCCTGCAGCCACTGATCTTAGCAGTGCCGCCAATTTTGTCTTAGCCTCATAAGAACCTACTTCTTTCATATCATCCTCACGAAAAGACCTGGTCGTACGACTAGTCTATATAGGAAACATGAAAAACACAAGATCAATTCTGAGGAACCACGGTTTGCTGTATGCAAGCGCTTTAACTCGGTTGGACGGAGTTTTTCGGCGGGACAACTTCGCTACAACCGCTTAAATCGTGCCACCGACGAGAGCTGGTCTCAGCGGTCAGGCAGCCCGGCGCCAACCATAGCGGGGGTGGAGTCCTCATTATTGCTTGGCGGTGCGCTTCTCGAACGGTGGAGGTTCCGCGATCCAGGAGGACTCAGCGCCAGCTGACGGTGGGGGCTTTCGGCTCGAAGGCGCCACACTCAGGCAAGACGAGGATGACAACAAGAAGATTTATTGACGCTCTGACACCCGGATTCCTCGTTTCAGTCTCATCACCATCAGCAACCCACAATTCGGGCCCTTTTCCCCCCCGTTTTTCCAGATGAGAACGACTCACTCGGAAGCTGTCTACTGATCTGACCAGCCTTCCCTGTCTTCATCGTCGATATCGATGGACAGTGGAGCGAAGACAGCCTTCTTAATTTCCGGGTATTCCACATCCCAGCCCTTGATCTGATGCCAGAGGATTCGATTTAGCCTTTCCGTAGGAGCGGCATCCGGAACATCGAAACGCATCTTCATTGAGTCGAGGGCAGCTTGACGGGCAGGATCCGCCAGCTCTTCGAAGGGCGGATTCAACTCGAAGAGCGACTGCTCAGGGGTCACTGCAGTATATGTGGCAAAGTCAGGATCGTTCACAAAGCTCGCTCGCATATCATTGGCGATTAGATCGAAAAGGGACAAAGCAGGCAATCCCAGGATAAGTTCGATGGTCTTCAACATGCTGGGCTGTGAATAGAATGTGGAATCCACCCACCCTCGTCTCGAAAAGGGACTTATAGCGAGAGCCACGGTGCGATGTCCGTCAACATGGTCTACGCCATTCTGGGCGTCATCCTCCGTTACAAGAATGGCCATCTTCTTCCAGAACGGGGTCCGCGTTAGGGCTTCCACTATCCTGCCCAAAGCCAAATCGTTGTCTGCCACCATTGCCTGAGGTGTCGATGTCCCTGGCCTTGTACCGAACGTGTGATCGCAGGGCAGCAGCATAATGACGAGATGCGGCATGGTCCCTTCTTTGGTCCAGCGTTTCACATCTTCCAAGAAAATCTGAGCCCTGACAACATCGGGTATGGAATTTGTATAGGCAGGATAGTTCTTCGCCAATATGCTGTTGAGTGGTTTCAGTGGGGCTACTATGTTCCACTCACTAGTGAAATCATCTCCTTCTTTCCATCGCTCCAGGAGAGACTTTCGCTGTTCAGGAGGCTGTGGCATTCTTCCGGCAAATTCGCCGTAAACCCTCACTGTTTTTCCCATCCTCTGAGCAGAGTCCCAAATGAACCCCCCTCGGGAATATGCAATAGGATCAGAGCCGTCGAAGGGATAGCTGCGACCTTGGTAACCAGGCCAGAGACAATAATCCGTCTCGTTGGCCTGGGTGACCCACTGATGTCCGTCAGCACTGTTACCCCCTGTAGCATAGAAATTGTCCAACACTACAAACTGATCAGCCAGGCGATGATGATTGGGTGTTACATCCTGACCAAACAGAACCAGAGAAGGGTCTCCGTTACCCTTCTTCAGGTCTCCGAATACTTGATCATAAGTGCGGTTTTCTTTGATGATGTAGACAACGTGTTCGATTAACGAGGGGTCCCCGGAACGGTGTGGAATCGCCTGGGGTTCTGGCTGTGCCCGATCTGGTTTCGGCTGTACAAGAGGGCCAATGGGAATGCGATTATTCTCTGACACTGCGGTGGTGTAGCTGGCGAGCTGAGCTTTATCGGGGATCGGAATGACGCTCACCGAGCCGCGGTAAGAATGAACGTAGCGCTGCCGCGGTTTTTCCAACCAGCCTGAACCAATTCCCAACAGTGTGGAGACAGCCAGGTATTGCCCATCGGGACTCAGGGCGAGATCGTTTGGATACCAGGCGGTCGGAATCAGGCCTTCTATCCGACCGGCCTCGGGCTCCAGAACAGCTATTGCATTGATTCCGCCGCACGCTACATAGAGCTTGGATCCATCTCCTGAAATGGCTAAGGCAGTCGGAGCGATTCCTCTTATTTCCTGCGGAAACGGCTGAAGAGAAATCGTTTTCACTAATTCAGCTCGGGCCACGTCAATAACGGAAACTGTATCCTCATTACCATTGGCCACATAGACGCGGCCTTTACCTTCGTCCAATACTATAGCGGTCGGATGAAGCCCTACTGAAATAGTGTGAGTTAGTTTTCCCGTCGCCAAGTCGAAACGCGTTACGCTACCGGTGGACGCTATGCCCCTCTCATCGACCACTACGTCATCTGCTCCCTCCTTTGTTCCCGTAGTGAGGGTCATGTCACCCTCCGTAGGAATCCTGCCTCCCCAGTTGGTTACGAAGGCAAAGGAGCTTGAAGAATCAACCACGGCTCCGAAGGGGGCAATTCCTGTAGCCAACTTCTGAACCAGCTGGTTTGTTTCCAAGTCGATTACGGCCAACTGGTTATCGTATGTAAGAGGAACGAGGGCAAAACGTTCTCCTCGAGAATTTACTTCTCTCGCACCGGCCAGAGAGCCGGATATATGCTGCCCAAGGTTGTCTGCCAGAGTCAGGGCAGATTCGTGATCTAGTGCCAGTAGCCGAACCCGGCGTGAATCATCTTCCAGACGAACAGTTGGAGCGACCAGAACCTTCCGGCTGAGAGAGTCATAGTGGACACCCTGCAATCCAGGATCCCCTTCCATAACAAACCTGCTCAGGACATGGTTGCGCCGCCAGTCCAACTGAGTTAATTGAGACACATCACGTGCCCAATCGGAATCGGAAACGGGTCTGCGATCGGAGGGCGGCAGTGACCGTATAATCCAAGGGAGGCTTTGGAGCTCAAGCCCCGACGTCAGCACCCACATTTCCTCTGTGGACTCCCCAAAAGTCACCCCATAAACGCGACCATCAAAGACGGATTGAATGCCGGCTGGAGTGATGGCCTGCCTGGTTGTTACAACTCCAGGATCAGTCACTGCCGGAACCGGTTCTTGAGGCGTTTGAATTGCCCCAATCAAAAGAGTCAACAGACAATACGGCCATACGTGCATGAGATCACCACTTTCCTGTTGGGTGTGAAGTCACACAGAGAAGCTGCCGAATGTGTCCGTATTCCACAAGTCTTCTTCAACGATTAGGTACTTCATCAGGGAAACGTTGTTGACTGTCTCCAGAAGTAGAGGGCAGAAGGGGACAGGCTGGTTCTCGAGCTCGAAACAATAAGCGAGGTGAGTAGGGTGAGTAGGGGACAGGCTGGTTTTCAGTTCAGGATGGGGGTTGTACCGACTTTGAATTCCGCTCGGGCACCGGAAAATCTCGCACATTTTGTTTCTGGGTCGTTCTATTCAAATGGAGGGTCGGTTTTGGTAGCCGGCCTCATTCAGGCACCAGACCAGGAGACAACACCATGCCGAGAGGTCCCCGACACAAAAGCCAGGACGCCACCTTCTATCACCTCCTCTGCCGGGTCGCCGGAGATCCCAACTATTTCCCTTTCCGCAAACGCGCCGCCGCCCAGAAGTTTCTTTCCCTGTTCGAGTTCTACCTGCGACTCTACTTCTGCCGCCTCGCTTCCTTCGAACTCATGGACACACACTACCACTCCATCGTTTACTTCGAGGAGTTTCGCGAACTCCAGAGGGACGAACTCGAAGACCGCGCCCGATTGCGTTTCGGTCGACTGTGGCGACTGAAAACCCGCCACTGGAGCCCGTCCCATTGGGAACAGTTCAACCGCAACCTCTTCGACGTCTCCTGCTTCATGCAGCACGTCAACGGCGAGTTCTCCAAGTGGTTCAACCGCCGCTACGGTCGTCGGGGACACTTCTGGGGCGGTCGCTTCAAAAATCCCGAACTGCTCGACATCGAGGCCGTCCAGAACACGCTCCTCTACGTCGAACTCAATGCCGTCCGAGCCGGTCTGGTCCAACGTCCCGAAGATCACCGGATGGGGTCGGCCTACTGGCGCTGGGCCGACCAGAAGACCGATCTGCTCATGCCCCTCGAAGAACTGTTCCCGGCCGAGTGGGGAGAGGATGCGTTTACCACCTATCGAGCGCTGCTCTATTACCGCGGGGCAGTGGCTACGAAGGACAACCAGGCGGTGATTCCCGACTCGATTATCAGACAGGAAGAGGCACGGGGGTTTGCCCGACCGGGTGTGTTTCGTCGCAGGCTGCGATTCTTCACGGATGGAGTGGCCATTGGAGGTCGGCAGGCGGTGACGGCACTCGTAGACGAGTACCGCGAGAAGGGGCATTACAAGCGCCGAAGGAACCCGATTTCACAGCTGGGAGGCCTGTTGTTTTCGCTCCGGGAACAGCGCTCTCATGCCTTCTCTCCCGGATAAGCGGCTTCAGCCGAGATGGTAACTGCCCCCAAGAAAAGAAGGCCCCCAAGAAGGCGCTTCCGCACCCCTTCGAGTCGATCTGTGTCAAGAATCCACGCACCCGAGTCCAAATGAGCGCCCCCTTAGCCTTTCTGGCGGACAAAAGACAGTCTTCGACCACGACTGAGGGTTGGAAACGACACCTCTGGGGTTGATTTAACTGGCCGGGCACCATCGAACGGCCTAAGGCGAGAATCAACCTGTCCCTTTTTGGTTCTTTTTGGTTGGGAGAATCAACCTGTCCCTTTTTGGTTGGCAGTTGACTAATCTGAACAATCGTAGGAGAATTATCTCTAAGTAAATACAGGCCTAAGGGAGAGGATGACTTTGTTTGCAACAGGGCTTCCGGAACGATTACTTCCCGTTTACTCTATACCAAGTACTGCCTGCTCTTCTTCGGAAAGCTTCCACCGCACGCTTCAAAACTGGTCCTTCAGTGGATCTTAGGCCTTAAAGGAGCATTGTCTTAACGAGTCTTTATTAGCTGGGGGTAGGAAGCATGGGAACTAAGAATTCTCGCATTCGGAGTTTTGTATTTGCCTTAAACCTGTCCATCCAAGTTACCTTTCTGTTCGGTGCCGAGCCGATAACCTTTCTTCATTTCGATTCACTTCCCGGTGGCAGCCGGATTGATGAAGAGTATTCGAGTCAAGGAGTACATTTTGTCAACGACTACCAACCGAACAGTTTTTTTCGATCGAGTCCGATGATTGAAGCTCATGCCAATGCCCGAACCTCGCCCAATGTACTGGTAAACGACTTCTATGATTCTGAGTTGTACTCCAGTTACAACGTGCCGATGGCAATCTGGTTCGACAAGCCCGTGACAGGCGTAGGTATGTGGCTTGGTACGAGATCTTCCTGTACCGAGACCATCCAGGCGACCGTATCCCTGTACGATTGCCAGGGCGTCCTCATGGCCCAGCAGACCGTATCAGTCAGTAAAGCGTTTAACACTCCCGTGGAAGTAGATGATCCAAAGGGGAAAGCGCAGTTAGTTCTGATCGACTACGGCCCCAACGGTTGTCCTGAAGCAATCGACGAGTTTGCCTATCAGTTCAGTACAAAGCAGTGTCTGGAAGCAGTCGCTCCCACCGTTTCGATCACCAATCCCGAGAATTACAGTGTTACTAATTCGGACAAGGTTCGCCTCAAGGGTACCGTGACAGAGATATCCGGTATGTTGAAAACCCTCAAAGTTAACGGGAGTTCTGTGGGGGCGACGCCGGTATCCGGAAAACAGGGTGAATATTCCTTCGCTCATTCCGTCAACCTGGTCGAAGGCGGTAACACCTTCACAGTACTCGCTGTCAATGCTGCCGGCCTCAAAGGGAGCGCTTCGGTAACCGTCAACCGCGGGACTCCTGTGTCAGTCAATCTGACAGCGTTTCACCTGACGCAGCGG
>JAUWTT010000442.1 GCA_030614585.1 Acidobacteriota bacterium | reverse complement strand
TGCTCGATCACTTCGACAATGCTCGAATCCTCGTACTGGGAGATTTCATCCTGGACGAGTTTGTATTCGGGGAGATTTCAAGAGTTTCTCGAGAGGCTCCTGTACTGATCCTGAAGTACCAGGAAACGAAGACTTGCCCCGGAGGCGGTGCGCCGGGAGGCAATTCGTTTCGCCCGTGAACTGGAGATCCCGGTCATCGTTGATTCACGTGACAATCCCCATAAGTATCCCGGGGCCACAACCATCACTCCCAACATCACCGAGGTAGAGAAAACACTCGATGTTAAGATCGGCAGGGACCTCGAAAAGCTCGAGAGCGTGGGCCGCGAGATTCTGCAGGAATGGGATCTGAATTCTCTACTAGTGACTCGCGGGAAGCTGGGGCTATCCCTGATAGATCGGGATCAGACCCTGCATCTCGAGGCACACGGAAGTGAGGACGCAGTAGATGTCACCGGAGCCGGAGACACCGTGGCCGCCACATACACAACTGCTTTGGCAAGCGGTGCACCACCTGACGATGCCGCCCGGCTGGCAAACATCGCAGGTGGTCTCGTGGTGATGAAGAAAGGAACCGCAACGGTATCGCCCGAGGAACTCAGAAGAACAATGACGAGTGGCAAATGACAAATGGCAAATGTCAAGTGACAAGTGTCAAATGACAAATGTCGAATGGGGAATGACGAACGGAACTTAGAAGTCCCGCCTTGCGGGACGATATGTGTAGAGCCCAGGGCGCAAACCCTGGGTAGGCAATGGAACGTCCATCCGAGTCCCGCCGTGGCGGACGGCATGAAGGGTTTAAACTAAAACCGTGGACAAGATCATAACAATCGACCAAGCTGCAGAAATCGCGGCTCAGAGAAAAGCAAAGGGACAGACGATTGTTCTTACCAACGGCTGCTTTGACCTGCTTCATGTCGGTCACATTCGATACCTCGAGGCGGCCCACGAAGAAGGCGACGTGTTGATCGTGGCTCTAAACTCCGACGTATCGGTTCGAAGCCTGAAGGGTTCTTCGAGACCCATCATGGGTGAAAACGAGAGAGCCGAAATCCTGTCCGCCCTCTCTTGCGTGGATTACGTATTGATCTTCGATGACCCCACGGTAGACCGTGTCATCGAACAGATTCGGCCTTCGGTCCATGCCAAGGGAACCGACTATACCGAAGATTCCGTTCCCGAGCGGGAAACCATGGCCCGAATCGGAGGGCGTGTTGCTATCGTGGGAGATCCGAAGGATCACTCAACAAAAGACTTTCTCAAAAGAATCAGAGAGCTGTAAGCAGTGAGGATCCTGATTGTTCGGCTTGGTTCCCTAGGCGACATCGTGCACACGGTCCCGGCTCAGCAATACCTGGCAAAACGCTATCCTGAATCGGAAATCCACTGGCTGGTAGAACCTCCCTACGATCAACTTCTAAACCACGTACCGAATATTGAAAAGATCTGGAAAGCCGACACCCAGCGTTGGAGGAAGCATCTCACTTCCCTTTCTGCACCCAGATCACTCGTCAGGGAACTCAGGGCCCAGCGTTTCGACCTTGCCATCGACTTCCAGGGCTTGGTTAAGTCGGCGCTCCTCAGCAGATTGTCGGGCGCTCAACGGGTTGCCGGATACAAGCGGAAGTGGCTGCGCGAACCCCTGGCCGCCTGGTTTTACACCGAACCGACACAGATTGAAGGCGGGCAACGCCACCACATCGAATACCTGCTGGACTTGGCCGATCCACCACGTTTTCGAGGTCAGGTTTCCGCCGATATGCCGCTTGCGATACCTGCGGAGGTGTCCCGGTACATCGAAGAGCACCTGGAACGACTTCATGTGAAAGACCCTATCCTTCTCAACCCGGGAGCAGGCTGGGACACGAAGAAGTGGCCGGCTGAGCGGTTCGCCCAACTCGGCCAAATGGTCCAGGAGAGGCTGGGTATTCCCGTGATCATCACCTATGGCCCGGCCGAGCAGGACCTCGTCGATTTGATCCAGGAGAGAACATTCCCGGATCCTCTCAAGGCCTGTCCCACCGACCTGCTGCAGTTGGCAGCGCTGTGTCGCAAGTCCCGTCTCATGGTGGCCGGCGATACTGGCCCCTTGCATTTGGCGGTTGCACTCGGGCTGCCTACTGTCGCTCTTCTTGGACCAGCTCTCCCCTGGCGAACGGGACCGTTCAGTCAATCGGATGTGATTATCCAACACGAACGCCCCTGTCCCAATCCATACAAGCGGTCCTGTCGTGAGCATTTCTGTATGGATATCCCCGTGGAGCAAGTCTTCACGGGAATCACGCAACGTCTTGGTCTTTAACTTTGCGTTCTTTGCGTCTTGGCGTGAAATGAATTCGTCTCACGCAAAGGCGCCAAGCTCGCAAAGACCGAACCGTGCCTTCGAATGCGTGCCGAAATAGCACTACTTACTACTCACTACTTACTACTTACTCTCCCTCCGAACCGACAAACTCGGTAGAATCATGATAGATAAACCAACTAGAGCCTATTAGAGCCTAAGAAGAATGCAATCGAAAACCGAAACGAACACCAGATCAACTCTCCTACAGAGGGCCCGGGTCCCACTCGGGTTTCTCTGTGGGTTTGTCTTCCTCGTGTTTGCGAAGCCGACTCCGTCATCGCTGGTGGCGGGTACAGCGATCGCGGGAACCGGTTTGGCGATTCGGCTCTGGGCGGCGGGCTACCTGAGGAAACACCAGAAACTTTGCCTGACGGGCCCTTACCGGCGGACTCGGAATCCACTCTATCTGGGCTCATTCGTGATGGGCGTCGGGTTCTGCCTGGCGTCTGCCCAAATCTGGTTACTGGCTCTCTTCATTCTCCTCTTCGTGGTTGTGTACACTCCCGTGATCAGGCGAGAGCAGTTTGAACTCCATCAAGCCTACGGTAAAAGCTATGGAGACTATATGGAAAAAGTCCCGGTGTTCTTTCCAGCTTTCGGCGCGGTTCAAGAAACTGAATCCAATACATTCAGCTGGGAACAGGTTTTCAAGAACCGCGAATACAATGCCGTTCTGGGCTTTCTCGCTCTCTGCGGAGTCCTGTTGATCAAGGTCTTTTACCAGCTATGAGAAAGCGATGGCTCGTGGCCGGAATCTTGGGCCTCCTGTCAGTTTCGACGGCAATCGGTCCCCCTCAGGATGATCAGGGTTTTGCGGATCTGCTGCCCAAAGATGCCACGTTTACCCCACCCTTTGAAAACGGAGAGGAACTCCGCTACGAAATATACTGGAAACCTGTGTTCTTCGTTCCTTCGCTGAGAGCGGGTGAAGTACGGCTTCGCCTTGATCACTCCAGTCTTGATGGAGTTGATACATTCAAGATCAGGGGCTGGGCAACGTCCGACGGCGCCCTCACTAGTTTTACCGGACTGAAGGTTGAGAACTACTACGAGTCCGAGATTGATCGTAGTAACTTCCGCTCGTACCGGATACTGCAGAAATTCAGGCAAGGAAAGCGGCAAAGGGATTTGCAGCTCGTTTTCGATTACTCAAAAAAGCAGACACGGGTCAAGGAGACCGATGTCCGATCTGACCCTCCGAGAGTGCTGCGCAACGGGGCCAAGCCGGGTATACCTGGCCCAGCCATCGATGTTCTGTCGGTCTTCTATGTGGCTCGACTCCGCACGATGAAGCCAGGTGATCGCTTCATCTTTTATCTCAATGAGAAAGGCAGCTTCCGCAAAGTGAGAGTGGTTGCCGAGGGTACGGAGACGGTTGAAACACCCATCGGCAAGTTCCCTTCCATCAAGATAAGTACCACTGGAGGCCTGTTCAGACAGGGAGGGGACTTAAGAATCTGGTACTCGAAAGACAACCTGAGAATTCCCACCAAGTTCGAAGCGGATCTCAAGCTGGGGAAAGTGTATGGCCAGCTGATCCGAGTCGCTACCCCACGGATGACCAAAAGTATCATCAGAGTTAAATAGGAAAGGTCAAGTGTGCGAATCACCACAAATCTCCGACATCAACACCCCGACCGAACCTCTGCACCTTAGCGTCTTTGCGTGAAATAGACTCACTCCGCAATGACCTTTGCACCTTTGCGTGAAACCTTTGCATCTTCGCGTCTTTGCGTCTTGGCGTGAAACCTCTGCGTCTTTGCGCCTTTGCGTGAAACCTCTGTACCTTCGCGTCTTTGCGTGAAGCCTCTGCACCTTTGCGTGAAACGCCCCCCACCCTTTTCCATAAGTGCTACAATTCGATCGAGGTCAAGTAGAGTAGGTGATCGCCGCCTGCCTCAGGCAGGGGGAGGAAAGTCCGAACACCTCAGGGCAGCGTGCTTCCTAACGGGAAGG
>JAUWTT010000394.1 GCA_030614585.1 Acidobacteriota bacterium | reverse complement strand
CGGCATCCGACCAGGCCACGTATGTTCTTGGTGACCTTGGTGACTTTGTGGTTAGCCCTTACCCCGATCACCGATCACCGATTACCGATTACCGATAACCGGTTCATCGTTCACTCTGCCTTCCTCCGATAATAAAAGTACACCGGGATCCCTGCACCTACAGTCAGGGCGCCCGCTAACGCTTCCCAGGGGTGCGAACGGGTCGCGCTCACCAGCACCAGGGTATTGACTAGAATGAATATAGCTGGGAGAACGCGTGTCTTTGAGACTTTGAACAGAGCCGACACTGTCAGTGTGCTGAAGAAGATCAACACAAATCCGGAGTAAAGCAGGATCTGTCGGAGGTCTTCTCCCACGACTATGAACAGAATTGCCACAGCCGTTTGGAACCAGATTGCTCTCAGCGGAATCTTCTTCGTGGAGTGCACCGCACTGAGCCAATTAGGAAACAGCCCATCGCGGGACATCGCGAAATATACGCGCGGGCCGGCGATCGACATCGCTGTCAAGGAACTCATGATCGAAAAGAGGATCAGGATATTGACCAAGTTCCGGCCCAACTCTCCGAAGACCGCCATCGACACCACCTCGGCAACTGCGTCCTGGCCCTTGAGCGCTGAGAGGGGGACTGCTGAGAGGTAGGCAAGATTGATAACCGTGTATAAGACCACGACACACCCGGTACCGAGTAGAAGCGCTCTTGGGATATTCCGTTCCGGGGATTTAATTTCCTCGGCAACGTAGGCTGCTGCATTCCAACCGCTGTAAGCAAACATCACAAGGATGATTGCCGAGGCCACCGAAGGCAGGCCCGTGTCCAACGAGCCACCTCCAAGGGCTGGGAGCAGGTTCTCTTGCGCCGGCGCCGATCGGAGGACCACAACGCCGAAGACGAGGACCAGCAGGGCGTTAAGAACGGTGATTAGCGAGTGGATTCGGTTTCCAGCCTGGAGTCCTACAGAGATCAGCAGTCCAACCGTTAGGAGCGCGGTGATCGCGATGAGAGGAATGCCCAGGGAATTCTCTTCCGACACTCCCGGAAAATAAGAACTGAGGTAATAGGCAAGTCCCAGCGCAGATGCGGCAATCGGAGCTGTGAAGCCAATAAAGAGCGAGGCCCATCCCGAGAGAAACGCTACAAAAGGGCCGTAGCTGGGCCTCAGGAATGCATACTCTCCGCCGGCCTTAGGAAACAGAATCCCCAGCTTGGAGTAGCAAATTGCGCCAATCAAAGCCAGTGCACCTCCAAGGAGCCAGACTCCGATGAGCCATCCCGACGCACCTATCTGCTCGGCAATGTGCCCGCTTGTCACAAAGATCCCGACGCCGATGACGTTGCCGATGACCAGGAACGTCGCTGAGGCAAGTCCTATCTCACGGTGAAGAGCCATGTTTAAGTTTCAAGATCAACAATGAGCTGCGATGGTTCATCCATTTCAGTCAGTCTGTGTGCACTGTTCTCTTACTACGGATTGGACGCGCCTTCACGAACACGTCACCGATCAACCCCACTATCAGGAACCCTTTGCTCAACAAACGCCCGCAGTTCCTGTAGCTTTGGTGAGTTTGAGGCTAGTCCGATCAAGACGAGTGTACCCGGCTGTTTCTTCCTATTGTGAGCTTAGCATTTCTTCGATGATCGTGACGAGTTTCTCTTTGCTCTGAAAATTCACCAAGTGTCTGTAAATCGTCCCATCCTTTTTTACGAAGAAGAGTGTGGGGTAGAGGTTGATGGTTCCGAAAGCTGTTCGGGCAGGCTGATCCAGATTGGCATTGACGAATCGTATCCCCTGCTTGTTCACATAGTCGAGTCGGGACTCGTTGGTGGTGTCCAGTTCGAGAATGTCGTCCGCATTCAACCCGGCGAACTTGAATTCCTTGTTGGCGTACTCGCTCGCCAGGTCAGCCAGAATTGGAGCGATCCGGACGCAGGGAGGACAGCCGGTGAACCAGATATATACGAGGGAGTTATGTCCCTTGAGGTCCGTGTTACCCAGTCGACCACCTTCCAATGTCGTGAGGTCAAAGGCCGGCAACGCTTTTCCCTCCCACTGGGCCATTCTTACCTGTGAACCTTTGTTTGCCAGAAATGCATTGAGGTTGTCCATGTTCAGAGACGTGATTTCTCGACTGGTGGCGTCCCGAGTGAAGAGCGTCGGCACACGCCCATCTTTCTCCATTACAGACAAAAGCAATTCGATTGAGTTTGGTGTCACGCTGAAGGTTTGGGCCAGTTCAGCACGGCTGGGAATTTGACCGGTACTCTCGTGTTCGGATTTGAGGACGCCGGGAATGGCAAAGAAAATCTCGTAAAGTCTGCCCAAGAAAGCACGTTCCTCCTCGGAGAACCGATCACTGTTATGGAGGCTTGAGAAGGTGATGGATCCCTCTTGTTGCCATAGCTCCTGAATGGTTCTCAGAACCTGAACTTCAACGTCTGATGCCTGCACGTACAAGCTTAGGGTCATTAAAACGATTACAATAAGTCTTTTCATGATGAGTGCATTCCTAATCGGATTCGTATTCCCGTTGAGTCGAACGGGCGATGTATTCAGGAAACTTATAGAAGTTATAGCAGGTTTGGAATTGAAGTGCGAAACAGAGAAAGGGACAAGGTGAGTTCATGAAAAGACTCCTTGCTATCGCATCGGGCATTCTGGTGATGGGTGGTTCCGTTTATGCAGAGACCGAGTTGGAGACGCTGGCCGGCAGCCGTTTAGGGGAATACCTCGACATCTATACGGAGCTTCATGCGAATCCTGAGCTTTCCTATCAGGAAGAACATACGTCCGCGTATGTTGCCCGGAAACTCAGGGATTATGGATACGAGGTGGCCGAGGGATTAGGTGATTACGGTATTCCGGGGCGAGTAGGCTACGGGGTGGTCGGGGTTCTTAGAAACGGTGAGGGACCAACGGTAATGGTTCGCACCGATCTTGATGCATTACCTATTACCGAAAAGACAGGGCTCCCGTACGCCAGCGAGGTCAGAGTCGAGACCGAGACTGGTGTCCAGACCGGTGTCATGCATGCCTGCGGACACGATGTTCACATGACCAGCTTTCTTGGGACAGCCGCGCTTCTCAGCTCTCTCCAGGATCGCTGGCAGGGAACTCTTCTGTTTGTGGGGCAGCCGGCCGAAGAAAGGGGAGCCGGAGCGAAAGCCCTCCTCTCAGATGGGCTGTATAGCCGTTTTCCGAAGCCCGATTACGCGCTCGGCCTTCACGTCCATGAGTCGATCGAAGCAGGGAAGGTGGGTGTTTGTCCCGGTTATGCCCTGGCCAACGTCGATTCGGTTGACATCACGGTACGGGGTGTCGGTGGACACGGAGCTTATCCCCACAAGACCCTGGATCCAATCGTCCTTTCGGCACAAATGATACTGGCCCTTCAGACGATCGTGAGCAGAACTGTTTCACCTCTGGATCCGGCTGTTGTTACGGTAGGTTCGATCCACGGTGGAACCAAACACAACATCATTCCGTCCGAGGTCCGGCTGCAGTTGACGGTGCGCTCCTATAAACCAGAAGTGCGGCGGCTAGTGTTGGATTCTATCAGGAGGATTGTTGAGGAAACTGCGGTTGCCGCAGGAGTGCCTCCGGAACTGAAGCCTACGGTTGCAATTGCTGAAGAGGAGTACACGCCATCGACCTACAACGATCCTGAGCTGACTCGGCGCTTGGGCGAAGTATTCCGGAAAGAACTGGGAGGGCAGAATGTCGTTCAGGCGGACCCGGTGATGGCGGGAGAAGACTTTTCTCGTTATCGCCTCGAAGACAATTCTGTTCCTTCCCTGATTTTCTGGCTGGGAACCATCGGTCCCGAAAAGGCCAGGCAGCTTCAAGCGGACGAACGCTCAGCCCCTCCACTTCACTCAGATCAGTTTGCCCCTACACCCGAGCCTACGATTCTCACCGGGATGCGGGCGACGACTGCAGCAGTCCTCGAACTGATGGGAAAGGGGAAGGCACAATAGTGAAGTGTGAAGTGTGAAGTGCGAAGTGTGAAGTGCGCGCCGTAAGTGGCAAGCAGGTGGTGGGCGGTAGCGAAGGCATAGCCCTACAGTAGAATGCTGGTTAAGTAATTCGATGCTGAAAACGCAGGACGAGTATCAGCTGCCAAGGATCAAGCGAAGCGAGATTACGGATGAACTGAACCTGCTCCTCGCCATAATTCCGGAGCAGGTTCTGGGGTTACTCGAGGCAGACCCCGACTTGGACAATCTTGTGGAGATCGTTCTTGATCTGGGACGTGCCCCTGAGGCCCGATTCCCAGGTAGAGCCGTATACCTACAGGAGTTCGAAGTCACATTCGACGATATCCACCAGGTGGTCGCACGTGTTGGATCGTTCACCAGTGACAATCGGGCCGGTATCGAGCGGACCCTTCATCGCATAAGCGCCGTACGCAACCGAAAAGGTGAGATTGTTGGGTTGACGTGCCGAGTTGGGCGTGCCATTACCGGCACCGTGGACATAATCCGCGATGTCATCGAGACGGGTAGAAGCCTGCTCCTTCTGGGACCTCCCGGAGTTGGAAAGACTACTTTGTTGAGAGAAGCGGCTCGAGTCCTCGCTGACGAACTGGAGAAAAGGGTTGTCGTTGTTGACACCTCAAACGAGATTGCCGGCGATGGCGACGTTCCCCATCCTGCTAT
>JAUWTT010000139.1 GCA_030614585.1 Acidobacteriota bacterium | reverse complement strand
TGAGGCCTCCGACGGCATTTGGAGGACCTTTCACGAATCACAGCGTTTTCCCGAACCTGTCGGTCCCGTTCGGCTGGTATTGAGGAAGCTGGAAAAAGGAGCGCTCACGGAGATCTTTTCAGTTACCGTCGATCCTGACAGTCGTTTCATCGACCGCGCACCACTGACAGAGAAGGGGACAGTCTGGAGTGTCTTCAAGCACGGGGAACCGGCGGCGAAGGTGGACCTGCTGGTAATGGGTGATGGGTATACCCAGGATGAAGCAGCGAAGTTCGGAGTTGACGTTACCCGCCTTGTAGACGAACTCTTCAGCGTTGAGCCTTGGCGATCGCGGAAAGAGGATTTTAACGTGTGGGCGATCAGTGTCGGTTCGGAGGATTCCGGGATCTCCGACCCACGCAGGGGGATTTGGAAGAATACCCCACTGGGTTTGAGTTTCAACGCGTTTGATTTAGATCGGTACGTTTTGACGTTCCGGAATCGAGAGCTCAGGGAGTTCGCAGCACAAGCTCCGTACGACACGCTGATGATGCTCTTCAACGGGCGTAAGTACGGTGGAGGTGGAATCTTCAACCTGTGGGCTACGTGCTCTTCGGACTCAAGCGAAGCACCTTACGTTTTTATCCATGAATTGGGCCACTCATTTGCAGGATTGGCTGACGAGTATTACACCTCTCAGGTTGCCTACGAGGAGTTTGTAAGCCCTGGTGTTGAACCGTGGGAGCCGAACATAACTGCTCTGCTCGATCCAACCAGGCTGAAGTGGCGAGACCTGGTGGGTGACGACGTCCCTATACCTACGCCCTGGAAGAAGGGATCGTATGAGAAGCTTTCGATTGAGTATCAGGAAAAGCGGGCGGAACTACTCGCCAAGACGAACCCTGAGGACGAGTTGGAGCGGCTTTACCAGGATAGTGCCGGCACGTTTTCGGAACTGTTTGGTGCTGAGGATTACGAAGGGAAAATCGGAGCCTTCGAAGGAGCCGGTTATCAAGCTGAAGGGCTGTATAGACCCGCGCTGAATTGCATGATGTTCAGTCGGAAGCCTCACGTTTTTTGCAAGGTTTGTCAGCAGGCTATAGAGCGGGTCATCGATCTTCACGCGACACCGTAGATGCGGGGTGCCAGTTGCCAGATGCCGGCGTGCGGTCTCGAAGTCCCGAGGTCTCGCGTCTCGGGTTTCGCGGGCGGTCCTCGGGATTGTATCTTCGTTCGTGCTCGTGCTCGTGCTCGGCCTGCCCTCCGCGGCTTCAGCGGCCCCCGTCGCTAGCTCCCAGATCCCCACGTCCATAGCTCGAAGAGCGAAGGAGGATGCCGGATCGGTTCCCTTCGTCGCGAGCTTTATCGTAAACCTCGTCGATTTGTCCCCCGGGATTTCGACATAGTTCGCGATTGGGTTCACGACAAAGCATGGCGAATGCCAGATACCAGATGCCGGATACCAGGGGACGGGGAAACAGGAGTAACCACCAAAGCACGAAATCACTATTATGATCTTCTTGTGTTTTAGTGATTTGGTGGTTGTCTTCATTGAAACCGGCCGGGCGTTCTCAATACGACAGGATAAGTCCGGCCCAGAGGGTCCTGCCGGGTGATTCAAATCCCGCAATCTCGGTGTACTCCGTGTCGAACAAGTTTTGTCCCCGGAAAATGAGACTTACTTCTCCACTGTCTGGGGAAAGTCGAAAGAGCGGAATCGATACGTTGAAGTCGACCGTCCAATAGGCCGGCAGCGTTATTCGTGTGCTACTGAAGTCTGGAAAGAACTGCCGATCGTCCCGTTCTCCCTTGAAGAGCGCCTGGACTCTAGCTTTAAGTCGGCTGCTTCTGTAGTCGGTGTTCAGCATCGCCAGGTGAGCAGGTCTTCGAAGTAGCCTGTCGCCAAGCACGAAGTTCCCTCCCGGAACGGATCCGGCATCGGTCACTTTGGTACTGGTGTAAGTGTAGTTAAAGCCGGCCCACCATTTTCCAATTAGATTCACGGAACCCTCGAGTTCTAACCCACGGCTTCTCGCTTTCTCGATGTTCACGTAGTTCGGGCTTCCGGGAGGAACCAGGAAGCTGAACTCAATCAGATCTTTGAAATGATTGCTGTAAATGCTGCTGAGAAGGTAGCCTTTCCCCCCGGCGGCGTAATAGTCAATTCCGCCTTCGATGGCCACATTGCCCTCGGGCTTCAGACCGGGATTCCCGGTGATTCCAAAGCCTGGAAATCCGAAGATCTCTGAGAAACCAGGGGCCCGAAGTCCTTTGCCGACACTTCCACGGACTTTCACATTGGGAGTGACCAGGTAGGCAAGGTCGACATTGCCCGTTACGAAGTTTTCGAAGCGGTTGTTGTCATCGTATCGAATGCCGGCCGTTAGAAAGGTTCGGTCATTCCATGACACCTGGTCCTGGACATAGGCGCCGACGCTCCGGCGGCTCATTTCATCCGTCTTTGTTGCGTCTCGCTCGTATGACACGCCTGCCGCAAGCCGGTTGTTCTCGGCAATTCTGACGTTGTTCTGCCAGTCGAAGAAGTGCCTGTCATAGTGGTTAGGAAAGGCCCCGTCAAAGAAGTCTACGATGTCGTCACGAACCGTATAGATGGTGGAGTCTTGCTCGGTGTATCCGTAAAGCAGGCTGAAATCGTATAGGTCGGTCACCCGATTCTCGTATCTGATCGAGTAGACCGTCTGGCTTGTCTCACGATAATCATTGGGATCAACCACGGCACCCGTGTCATCGGTGGGGAAGTTCTGTTTGCCGTCTGTGTAGAGCAGGCTTCCTGAGAGCGCAGAACTGTCGGTAAGATTCCAGCCTGCACTCAAGGAGAGCTCTCCTCTGGCCCATTGGCTGTTGAATTCGTGGATTCCGTCGGTATCAGAGTAGAGGCCGGCCAGAGAGAAGTTGAAGCGGTCGCTACTTCCTCGGACAGCCCCACTGGCCAGGTAACTGTTGTGGTTGCCTCCCTGGAATTCGATATGGCCCGAGGGGTTCCCCTGACCCTTCCGGGTGATGATATTGATGACGGATGTAGCAGCATTTGCCCCGTAAAGGACTGACGCCGGGCCCCGAACGATCTCAATCTTATCGATATTCGATGTGGATAGGCTGGAGAAGTCGAAGCCACCTCCAGGTTGGTTGACTTGTACTCCATCCACCAGGACGAGGTTAAAGTTGCTTTCTCCTCCTCGGACAAAAAGCGAGGTCTGGCCGCCGAATGAACCCGCTTGGACAACGTTGAACCCAGTCACTGTTTTGAGGACCTCGGAAAGATCCTTGGATCCCAGGTTCTCGATCTCCTGGGCACTAATTACAGTCACTGATCTGCCCAGTTCTCGTACTTTGGTCGGTGTTCTGGTGGCCGTGACAGTCATTTCATGATGAGGATTGGGGATATTCGTGCCAGGATCTACGGAGGCTTCAGCTTTCGAGGAAGGTGTTTCCTCTTCGCTGACGTCACGTTGCTCAACACCGGAATTGGCTGCTACAAAAGCTGTCAAAAGAAGACAGGTGGAGATTATGCTCATGGGAGAGACTCCTCGATAATTCGCTACAATGCCAGGGCTATTGAGTAGGAGGGTGAAATGAGACCAACGGAGAACTGTGCGGTTGGCTCAAGCCGTAAACCGGTAGCGAAACGGGGAGTGAACTAGAAGCGAAGGTAGAACGTAAAAGGTGACTGACCATGATTCCTCCATGCTTCCCCATCGGAAGCTGATGAGGTACGGCTGGATCGGTCTCCTGGCTTGCAGTTTCCTTAGCCTACTAACCGCGCCTTCCCATCCCGAAACTCGGGACAGTGGCCCACAGCGGAGTTCGCTACTGCTCACAGTTGCGAGGGCAGCGTCGGATTCTCACCGACTTCCCGTTCATCCATCCGTTACCAGACCGGGAATTAGGCCCAAGTTTCTCTCGGGCCAACGAACGATCACTCTACGCGACCGCTTCGATTTGTGTCAAGTTTATAGTTGATCGTCAGGATTTAGCCGTCGGCGAGGCGAAAAGAAGCCGATTCCTGTGCGATCTTTGAGTACTCCTTCTCAAGAGTTCTCTCAAGCTCCTGATACCAATCTTTTGAACAGGGCAAGCTGGTGCTTCATCGCAGCAACCCTGTCGGAAGGTTCAGTTCGGGCTTCCAGCAGAATCCATCCAGCATAGTCCGCAGCAACGAACAACTCGAACAACTGCTTGTATGGATAATCCTCAGAGTCCAACTCTCTCACATGCACCGTATCCCCAAAGCGGTCTTTGATCAGATCGAAGTTCGATTCAAGTCCGGGAGGCAGAAGATCCTGGGAATTGGAGTTCCAGCACATGCCCACGCTTTGCTCCTCCACATGGTCGAAGATTGCCTTCATTACAGGTATCTCGGAGGTCTTGCGCCCATGTACTTCCACTCGAATGACCTGACCGTAGTCTGCGGCAAATCGGCCAACCTCGTTGAGGGACCGCCCGATCTGAGCGATCGTCTTTTCCGGGGGAACGCCTTCCGGAAGCGTATTAGGCTTGACCTTGACACCGCTGGCGCCGATGTCATGACAGAGTTTGATCAATTCGAATGTGCCATTGATGTTCTTTCTGACGATGTCGGGATCAGGTGAGTGGTACTCCTGGTTCGAACCGTACCCAACGCACTCGACAGGGCTGTCTTCGAACCGCTTCTTAACCTCTGCCCTCTGTGTCGCGTTCAAAGAGGGTTCGACTCCGTGGGCATGTTGAGTCCGGAGTTCGACACCACTGAGCCCGGCTTTCTCACAGTTCGAAATGAGTGTGGGAAGGTCCCAGTCTTTGCCCCATTGGTAGGTCACCAGCCCGAAACGCATTTCCGAACCTGGTGCGCCTGTGAGCAAGGACCTGCTCCACAGCAGTGTTCCCAGGCCTGCAACAGCACTGGTCTGGAAGAACTTCCGGCGGTTCAACGTAGCATGTGGTCTCTTCATATTCTTTACCCCCTCTTCCTGTGAGCCGTTTAAGTGAACCGTAATCTAGACCTCTTCCGGTACGACAAAAGGTTTACGGCAGTTCCCCGTTTAGAATGCATTCGCTCATTCTGCATTCCAGCCTCCTTGCGGCGATCCTACTCCTCGTGTTCGACCGTAACCGATACCGTTTGTATGATACTCCTCATGCGCGGTCGGGTCGATGCCTAGAACTGGGAGCTGGGGGCTAGGGGCTAGGAACTGGAGCTGGGGGCTGGGGACTGGGAGCTGGGAGCTGGAACCACAAAGTCACTAAAACACCCTCCGTCGCTCTTCGAGCTATGGAGGGCAGGCCTGGCATCTAGGATTTTCGATTTTCGATTGGCGGTCCAGTATCCGGTATCTGGCATCTGGTGTTCGGCATCCGGTATCCGGCATCTGGTGACTGGTTACTGGCATCCCCCTTCGTTTTTCGATCTGGAGTTACAAAAGAAAGTAGAGGAATTGACAAACAACGGCGATCAAAATCATGGCAACCGGGTACACAGCCGTATAGGCCAGTATCGACTCGGATCGGTCGCTGATCCCGCTAACAATCCCCAGAGCAGGTGTACTGGTCATCGATCCGCAGACCACTCCGAGAACGGTTAGGAAATCCTGTCTGAACACATAGAACGCAACCGCGCAGCCGACCAGAGCGGATGTCAGGGTGATGCTTGCACCGGCTAGCAGGATGACAACGCCCGACTCAGAGATGACCTGCACCAGGGATCCTCCTGCTGCGGTACCGGCCGCAGCCAGAAACAGGACCAGGCCCAGTTGCTGCATGATGTACTTGGCGCCTCTTGGCGTGCGGACGTTCAGATTGCCAATTCGGCCGAAATGAGAAAGAACCAGGCTGACCATGAGAGGCCCCCCGGCGAGCCCAAGTCGAAAAGTTACTCCGCCCGGAAGATGGAACTCTTTGTAGGCGAGCAGGATACCCAGGAAAATTCCCAACGACAAGGCCGCGATATTTGTCTCATAGATTCTCTTTTCCTGCTGTCCTGCCTCCTCGACAAACCGATTACAGTCATCTCGACTCCCGACAATCCGCAGGAGATCACCAAGCTCCATTATGTAACGCCCCGTCGGAACAAAATCCAGATCTTCCCGGAACACGCGACTGACTACAACGCCATAAGTCTTAAGGATTCGGAGCTCTGCAAGGGTCTTTCCTACCATCTTGTCAGTGGAAATCGTGATATCGCGGGAGACGATATCAGTCGTCTCGAAAATCTCTTCACTGAAGCTCTCCTCGCCGAAAAGGATTCTGAGCTTATCCAGTTCGGATTGCCTCCCGACAGCCAACACAACATCACCGAGTTCGAGTTTGCTGTCGGAAACGGCGACGCGGACTTTTCCCTGTCGGAAAATTCTTGTGATATTCACCTCACTGAGCTGGCGAAATTCAAGCTCAGCCAAGGTTTTTCCAGCCCAGGCGGGGTTTCGCACTACAAACTGGCGCCGATCGAGCCTGGATTCTTTGGAATCGTTTTCCTCTAAACGACGCTCCTCATCCTTAATGTCGACTTTGAAGAACCTTGGCAGCAGCTGGACTAGCAAAACGACTCCGATGATGCCAAACGGGTAGGCGAGCCCATAGCCGACGCCGACTGTCGGGTTCTGAGCAGCATCCATAGCGGCTGCCAGTCCTGGGGTACTGGTCATGGCACCGGCATACATTCCGATTGCCAGAGCTGGATCCAGTTCAAGTACCTGTGTCAGAACCCAGGTCAACGCCGCCCCGGTTGTGATTACGAGAATCCCAACCTTCGCGAAGACGAATCCTCGATGTCGAAACTGGTTGAAGAAGCGCGGACCGGCTTGCAGGCCGATTGCGTAGACGAAGAGAATAGTTCCGAGATCCTGGAAGCTGGCAGGAAGCTGGACACCGAAGTGGCCAAACAGCAAGGCTATGAACAGAACTCCAGAGGCCCCAAGAGTGATGCCGGCAAGGCGGATACTGCCGAGGCCGGCGCCCAAAGCGACAATCAAAAAGAATGCTGCAACCGGTTGGCTGATAAACTCTTCAACAGCTTCCATCGTCTCTCAGTGTCTCCGGTTGATGCAGTTACTTGCCCAGCACTTCTGCGATGACTCCTTGAACTACTACTCAATTCATCAGGATAGCAGCCGAGCCTCCTCTTCTGTGGGGATTCAGGTAGTCACCGAAGTTCGGAGACCGGCAAGGTTGTGAATCGGGCTCCGTTCTCGAATTCCAGACCGACAACCGCAACTTTTCCGTTGGGTGAACTGACCGTCATAGTTCCCGTGAAGTTCGAAATACTTGCATTACGAAAGTACTCCTCGATGAACTTTGAGATCCTTCCCTGAGCTGGAATGTCCCAGGTGGCTTGGCCATTCTGGACGGTGTTGCCGGCTTCATCCTTCAGCGTGAGGGATACCTCCAGGTCCTCCAGCCCAACGTTTCGGATAGCGGCACCTGTGCTCAACCCTCCGGAGCGCCTCACCGGCAGAATCACCTCAAAGGCAGGTTCGGATGAACCCACTCCGGCGACCCCAGTACCTGGGATGTCGAACCGGATGACACCTGATAGCGGCTCAGTTGAGGTTACGATAGCAGAGCCCTGGGCCAGGCTTCCCGCGCTCCGCGATGAAAAAGTCACGGAACCCATCGGAGCCAGTGTAAACGTGGTGTCGTCCGAGCCGTCGGCGAGTATGTCAGACGGATCCAGGAGCTCACCGTCTGCGTCGAAGAAATGGACTTCAAGCTTGACCGTCGAATCGATTGACGGGTTGGTGACGACGACGTCGGAACTGAGTCCACCAGCACCAAACTGCGCAAAGTGGAGTGTGGACGAAGCCGTCCAGAGGATGTCTCTGAAGATCCCCGTCACGATAGGGCCCGGATCATGAATCGCGAACCCGGGAGATAGAGAGGGAGCCATCAAGGCGTCGGGATGCCATCCGGGGAAATTTGTCTTGTTCACGTGGGCGATACTCGAAGCGGGCTCCCATTCCGAAGGAGCGTACATGGGTACCGGGGCCCAACCGACTGTCTCCCCCGCAAGAAAACCGAAAAAGAAGACGTCATGGTTTGTGAGGGCCGTTCCCAGTTCGCCTGACCCGTTCGCGAACGCCGTCTCGTCCAGGAGTTCGACACCCTGCCCATTGGTCAGATAGAGGTCGAACACCATGGGAAAAGTGTCGCCGTCGTCCTCGATTCCCCAGCTCCCCTGGCCCGCACTATGATCAAAGGTACTTGAGAAGCCAAGGCCGTGGGTGATTTCGTGAAGGACGACGGTGGTGAAATCAAATTCGCCGGCTCCCGGATTCTGATCGGTCTCGAAATGCCAGTTCTCGAAGTCGCTGTTGAACATGGCCACAATGTCAGCTTCACCCTCAACAACATCTCTATCTAACAGGGCATCCGCCAATGCCGAAGGGAACCAGACTTCCATTGTGGTCTGTCCGTCTGAAAGCTCGAGCGGGATGATGAACGTCGTTCCAGCGGAGCCAAGAACATTCTCCCTCTCTGCTCCAAAGGACTCATAACTCGCATCGATCTTGATCGTTTGCGACGAACTCACCCGGGCCGCCCAGATGTCAACCGCCCTTTGAAAAGCGGCTTGGGCTGCTGCAGGGAAATCCGTATAGGTCACCTCAAACGTAGACTGAGCAACGGAGTAGACAACTTCGACCTTGGACGATGTTTTCTTCTCAGCACGTGAAAGAGCGATTCCCAAATCTTGGAACTGCTTCTCAGACCGGATGACCTTACAGCCGGCATT
>JAUWTT010000447.1 GCA_030614585.1 Acidobacteriota bacterium | reverse complement strand
GCTGGCGAACCCTTCGAGCAACGTCTCTTGAATTCTGTACCCAGTTGTGGATCAACATCCAAGACCGCACGGCGATATACTGAAACACGAGAGGCATCAAAACTTTGGACAGGGATATCAAAAAGCAGATTCACGGTGCTTTGAAGAAACTGAGTTCCATTCAAGGAAGCTTCACTGGCACTTCGAAGAAGGTCCTTTTTCTCGCTGTCTGTTGTGCCGTTCTCGTGATTTTTGCCTTGTACTTCTCTTCTGACTCTGTGGAAGACAGCAGACTGATCGAGTCGAGTCTTGTGTCAGCGGAACAGCCAGTCGCTGGCCCAGCAGGTGAAAGGATCACGAGACCCGGGTCGAATGCTAATTCTGAGCGACAAACGTCAGTTAGAGGCCTGCAGCAGACCGACCCCGATTGGGTCCAAAGCGTCGAATCGAGAGAACAAAGCAAGCGAGGAGCTTCCGCACAAGGGGGAGACCGAAACTACCGAAGCACAGCTGAACTTGTTAGCCGATACGACCAGGCGAACCTGGCCAACGCACCCCTTGACTCAGATCCCGCAGCAGCGATTTCGGGTCAGGTTATTTCCGAAACAGGCGAACCGCTTGCAGGCATTCGGGTCAGTGCAAGGGCTCAGCGATTGTTCGAATCTGAGAGAGGAAGGACTGGCACCCCAACTGAACAGTGGACCCTTTCGAACACCCAGGGCTATTACCGGTTCGGGGAACTTGACCTGGGCGAGTACCGGATCCGCTCCGACGCAACCGACGGTTTCGCAATGGCACAAACGGTCGCACGAACCGGGACTGATTCCGCAAACCTTGTGATGGCCGCTGAGCACGTCTGCTGGGTTTACGGTAGAGTCACGAATAAACGCAGACAGCCCGTCGAAGGAGTCAAGGTAAGCGCAAGGGGTCAGCACTCCAGAACCACATCCACTAATCAGTCGGGAGACTACGAACTGCAACTCACCATTACCGGACAAGGTCTAATGTATCAGCTGCATTTTGAACTCGAGGGCTACCGGAAGAGTACCCTTAACCTTCAGGCGGCTGAGCTCTTCGAACGGAACGAGATCCGTCTGGACGCTGTTTTAGAGAAAGCTGCAGCTCTTGCCACCGTTGCCGGGAAGGTGAGTGATGGGCGTGGAACTCCATTAGTGGGAGAGAGAATCTACTTATCGGGCCCGACGAACTATCGGGCCATCACGGACCAGGCAGGGGAGTTTTCCATTCCCAATGTGGAGGCAAACGGGACGTATCAATTCTCGGTCCATCCCCGAGGCCCATATCGAAAGTATGTACAGAAGATTCGGGTTAGCCCCAAGGGTTTGAATGTCAACGTTCAACTCGAAGCACTCGACTATGCCAGCCTGTCAGGACGCACGGTGGATCCGAGCGGAAACCCGATATCAAATTTCAGCCTCCGGATCTACAGCACGACTGCCTCCGCTCATCAATTGTTAGTCAATAGCGATGAGGCCGGCCGATTTTTCGTTGATCAAGTTCCCACAGGTCAGCTGATCTTTAACACCCACTCATATCCACGATTCACGATCAGCGGAATTAACCTGCCTCCAGAAGGCCTCGAAAACGTGGAACTAATTCTGGATTTGGGTACCTACCAGGTCGTTGGCCGCATTGTGGATAAGCAGGGCTATCCCGTAGCCACACCTTACGTGAATCTGAATGGGATGCTTCAGAAGGACGGCGTGCGATACCACTCAGCGCGCCAGACCGCCAGTGACGCTGACGGTTTCTTTAGATTCACCGACATTGGGTCTGGATCACATACTGTCAGCGTTCGAGCGCTCGGGTTCCGGAACATGGCTCTTGAATGCAGCGTGGATGGGCAAGCCAAAGAGCTCGTTGTGCAACTGGAGCGCAACGAGTAGAGGAGTGGTAGGTTCGCGCTACTTGAACCTGGTCCGAAGCGATCCAGTACCGCACTCTCGATCGCAACTACTGGGAGGGGGTTTAGCTGGGGGCTAGGGGCTGGGAGCTGGGAACTAACCACAAAGTCACGAATTCACGAAGAAGAATAGGTATTCTCTTGGTGCCCTTGGTGCCTTGGTGGTAAGTCTTTGTCTCTAGGCAAGCCAGGAACGATTCCTTGGCAGGGTTCCGTTGAGGACCTCATTGATGGTGTTGACGTTGTCTACCACCTGAAAATCGAACATTCCTACACACGCAAAATCAGCACCGTTCTCGAAAGCGTACTGAAAACCCTCTTTCGGAGGAATGGCTCCAGCAGCCAGGATCTTGTAAGCAATCCACGGCTTTTCGACCGTCTTCATGTAGTCGATCGTCAGGCTCGGTACCAGATCCCAGTAGTTGTCCTCAGCATTGTCGATGACTTCGGCATCCTGCCCTTCCCTGCGAGAAGACCAGTAGCTGTCGTGATGAAGGGTCTTCATATAGAAGTCGGCTTCGATACCAGATTCCTCGGCCGCCTTGATCACCTCAATATTGTGCGCAGCTGTTCCTCCTGGGACTCCCCTATCCTGGATATAACCGATTGACTCTTCCAGAAGATCGAGACGTTTTGCGCGGAGGAACCCATCTGCGATATTGCCCTGGACGAAGGCACCCATCGCACCGTTGTCGAGTGCCATCTGGATAGGCCCGGAAATATCATCCACCTTGGGATAAACCTGCGCCAGCCACTGAATCTTCCCTCCCCGTTTCCAGTAGTTGGACAGGATTCGGATGGTATCGGCATCGGTCCTGAGAACTGCCGTGTTGATTCCGCTCTGCTCACATAACCAGAGCGTTTCCATGACTTTTGCGTCATGAAAGTACGACTTGAGCAGGTGTGAGACATAGATCAGGTCTCGGGCGTGAGCAAAACCACTGATCAAGTTGCCACCACAAACGATCCGGCTCATTTCGAGGTTCCCGATTCTGCCCTTTGGAGCCGGGGCCCGCAAATCATTGAGAGTTGACCTGCTGACTGTGACAGTGGCAGCGGAAACAGTGTCCACTCCTGCCAGATTCATTTCTTCATGGCTGCCCCAACCGTGTTTCCGGGCAACTGAGAAAACGAAGCCTCCGAAGAGGGGAATCACGCTCAGGTTCTTGATCAGTTCACGGCGACTGAAGAGTCCGGTGATAAGCGGCTGTATCTGGTTCTCATCTTCAGGAAATTCGACCTTCGAGGATGCTGGTTGCACGGTCGCCGGCGTTCGCGAAGCCGTTCGCCAGGAGCTGATCAGACGGTCAAGTCCCCACAGAGATCCTGCCGGAAAGAGAGCTATCAACCACAGTGCCGCCATCTCGATCAAGTTCTTGTTGACAAACAAGTAGTGCCCCTCGCCGGTATTGGAAGCTAATCCCGAGCCGAAAGGGGGATTTGCCACATAGTAAAGTACCAGCAGCAGAGAGCCGAGAAGACAGGCCGTCCGAGAGAACAGGCCCAGGATCAAAGCGCTCCCAATCAGGATCAGTCCCCAGATATTGAGAAAATCAACGACTCCAAGGACAGCCGGACTACCGGCGACCCAATGGAACAGGTCTGAGAGGAGCCATTGTGAACTCAGCAGATAAGGTGCCGACGACCAGTTGGGATTCACGAGCTTGACGATTCCCTCGTAAAGGAAATGCCAGCCAATTAACGCTCGAAGAAGAAAGACAACAGCTTTCAACGCGGTCGCAGAAAGAAGGGACTCGGTACTGGCATTTGAGGTCATGATTTCACCTTCTGCTTTTCAATTTGCTCATGCCTTCCCTGATCCTGAAAGTGAGGATCGCGGGAGCATCTACGCTCAGCCTACGTTAGTTCCAGATGAAGACTACCTTAGCGCCTCGACGCTTTTCTCTCAAGTGCGGTTGAGAAGCGTTGAATCCTTTCCTGAGCGCCGTAGATACCTTACGGGGTATGCTGAATGTCAGTTGTTTGGTTCATGCCGTCCCGCAAAGCGGGACTCCCGTGGAAGTTTCATTGCCAATCAGAGGTTACGAGACTGTGTGAGAACCTGCGAAACGGGACAACAGTACAACTCTCCAAGTCCTGCGATGGTCTCTCGCAGGCTGGCTTCGCGCGGATCATCACGCGAGGCGGGACAGGCAAGGATGCCTGTCTCACCATACAGAATCACGAAGCTCGCTACGGTAGAACGTCTTCAAGAACAATTACGACCACCTTTAGAGTGTAATCCATGTAGGTTCGGTACTCACCGCGAAGCCAGAGAATAACAGATTTGC
>JAUWTT010000256.1 GCA_030614585.1 Acidobacteriota bacterium | reverse complement strand
AAGGTGGGCTCAGGCTGTTTGGAAATCAGCCGTAGAGTGTAAAGGTATAAGCCCGCTTGACTGCGAGACATACAGGTCGAGCAGGGACGAAAGTCGGCCTTAGTGATCCGGTGGTTCCGCATGGAAGGGCCATCGCTCAACGGATAAAAGGTACGCCGGGGATAACAGGCTTATCTTGGCCAAGAGTTCACATCGACGCCAAGGTTTGGCACCTCGATGTCGGCTCATCGCATCCTGGAGCTGAAGAAGGTTCCAAGGGTTCGGCTGTTCGCCGATTAAAGCGGTACGTGAGCTGGGTTTAGAACGTCGTGAGACAGTTCGGTCCCTATCTGCTGTGGGCGTAGGAGATTTGAGGAGGGCTGACCTTAGTACGAGAGGACCGGGTTGGACGCACCGATGGTGTTCCAGTTGTCCCGCCAGGGGCACCGCTGGGTAGCTAAGTGCGGTAGAGATAAGCGCTGAATGCATCTAAGCGCGAAGCTTGCTCCGAGATAAGATCTCCCTTCCGAGCAATCGGAACTGAAGACCCCTCGAAGACTACGAGGTTGATAGGCAGGGTGTGGAAGTCCGGTAACGGATGGAGCTAACCTGTACTAATCGGTCGTGAGGCTTGACCTAGAATTTACTGTTTCACAAAACCGGGACGGATTCGCTCTAAACACTCCAGATTCAAAGGATACCGGAGTTCAGGATTCAAAACCCGCTTGGGCGGGAGATTGAATCCTGACCCTTGTATCTGGATTGCGAGATTGGTTTTCCGGTGATTGTGGCGGAGGGGTAACACCTGTTCTCATTCCGAACACAGCAGTTAAGCCCTTTAGCGCCGATGATACTGCATTGGTAACGGTGTGGGAAAGTAGGTCGTCGCCGGGATCTTTTAAAAGGCCCCCGGGGGGATATTCCTCCCAGGGGCCTTTTTTTTGTAGGACTGGGATCTGGGGGCTGGGGGCTGGGAGCTGGGCTCTGGAAACCTGGGAAATGGGAGCTGGAGAAGGACGAAGTGCGAACGACGAAGTACGAACTTGGAAGTTGGAACTTGGAACTTGTTTCGAGCTTCGAACTTCGAACTTGGCTTGGGGATTGGTACTTGGGTCTTACTCCCCGGGGCTTGTAGGAGTTCGCACTTCGTACTTCGCACGTGTTGTCGGTAGTTTTTCAAACCGACAATCGTCATAGTCGGCCGCCATACTTAAACTAATTGGGCTTTTCAGGTATACTCTAACGCTTTTGCGGTGAATGCTATGAAATTTGGCGGCGAACAAGTCATCGTGAGTCGTTTGATTCATGAATTGCAGGGTACGAGACGCGTGGCCCTCGGGCCTGGCCTTCCACAACAGATCATTCCCCTACTAGCCCAAGATACGGATTGGGTCGATATCGCTCAGACATCAGATGTAGCCGTTGACATCGCCGTAGTCGAGGCGCTGGAGGTTTCGGAGAAAGGTGACCTGGCGGTCGGCGCCGAGACGATCATCGATGGGCTTCAAGCCGAAAAATGGATCGTGGCTGCACCAATCCTGCGTGGAGACGGCGAGACTCGAATCGTTCGAGACTGCCAGTTCCCGGTTCAGAAGACGGGTTGTGTGCAGTTGATCGTCACCGAGTTGGGAGTGATCGAAGTAGGAAGAGTAGGGTTCGAACTAAGAGAACTCGTGCCCGGAGTAGCTTCCGACGACGTCCGAATGAAGGTGCGCGCCAGCCTCCACGTTGCCGACGATATCGCCAGGCTGCGAAGCTGAACTCAGCCCGCATAGATCAAACCACCAAGAGCACCAAGTCCACCAAGAAAGGCACGTGACTCTTGAATCTTAGTGATCTTGGTGCCTTGGTGGTGCATCCCTGATTAGACTCAGTTAGTATCTATAGTGATCCGGCTTATAGGGCCCATCTACGGTAACCCCAATATATTCGGCCTGCTCAGCGGTAAGCTGTGTTAGTTTCGCCCCCAGTTGATCGAGGTGGAGTCGGGCTACCTTTTCATCCAGGTGTTTGGGCAGGACATACACTTCGTTTCCATATTTCTCAGGGCGTTGCCACAACTCAATCTGAGCGAGGACCTGGTTCGAGAAGCTGTTGCTCATCACGAAACTGGGGTGTCCGGTTGCGTTACCCAGGTTACACAGGCGTCCTTCTGACAAGACGATGATGGCGTGCCCATCTGCGAAATGCCAAAGGTCAACCTGCGGCTTGATATTCTCTTTCCGGATCCCCGGCGTTTTCGCCAACCCTGCCATATCGATTTCGTTGTCAAAGTGGCCGATGTTGCAGACGATCGCTTTGTCCTTCATTCGTCCCATCTGCCCGGCCATTATCACACCGTAGTTTCCGGTAGCAGTTACAAGCAGATCTACCTCGCCGACCACATCGTCGAGCCTGACAACCTGATAACCTTCCATACAGGCCTGAAGCGCACATATGGGATCGATTTCCGTGATCAGAACTCTTGCGCCCTGGCCTCTCATCGCCTGAGCACAGCCTTTTCCGACCTCTCCAAACCCGCAGACAACCACTGTCTTTCCACCGATCATGACGTCGGTAGCGCGGCAGATCGCATCCGGTAGCGAGTGCCTGCAGCCGTAAATGTTGTCGAACTTCGACTTGGTGACGCTGTCGTTGACGTTGATAGCGGGAAAAAGCAGCGTCCCTTCCTTTGCCCTCTGATAGAGCCGGTGGACTCCAGTAGTCGTTTCTTCGCTGACGCCTTTAATGTCCTCCGCGATGCGATGCCAGGAAGTGGGGTCCTTCTGGAGTTGATCTCGCAGCAATTCGAGGATGATCTGCATCTCTCTGACATCAGTCGAGCCAGGATCTGGAAGCGTTCCGTCAAGCGAGTAGGCGTTTTCCGCTTCATATCCCATATGAACGAGCAGGGTCGCGTCGCCACCATCATCTACAATGAGCGTGGGGCCACCTTCCGGGAACTGAAGGGCCTTGAGGGTACACCACCAGTAATCCTCCAGGGTTTCCCCTTTCCAGGCAAACACCGGGACACCTGCAGCTGCAATGGCTGCCGCGGCATGATCCTGGGTGCTGAAAATGTTGCAGCTTGCCCAGCGTAAGTCGGCTCCGAGATCCTTTAGAGTCTCGATCAAGACCGCCGTCTGGATCGTCATATGAAGTGAACCGGTGATTCGGGCCCCCTTGAGAGGCTTGGAGTTCACGAATTCTTCACGAAAAGCCATAAGTCCCGGCATTTCATGCTCCGCCAGGTCAATCTCTTTGCGTCCAAAATCAGTGAGACCGATGTCGGCCACTTTATATTCAGTCGTTACAGTTGCGGTCGCCATTCACATACTCCTCAATTTGCGGTTCTGTCTGTCAACTTTCCGGTATAGGAAGATAACATAATAGGGGGGAGCCATGTGATTGGGGTCTTGGGTCTTGAGTCTGGGGGCTGGGGGCTGGGAGTCGCGTGCTCGTAATCGAAGTTCGAAACAAGCTCAAGATTACAAGGCCTAAGGTCGAAACGCCGTAAAGTGACTGTTTATAAATAGGTGATCGTCGACAACCCGTTTCAGTCCTTAAATATTCGAGCTTGGATATTGTTTCGAATTTCGAGCTTCAGTTGAGGCTGTCGGGTGCGTGCGAGTTCCACCAGGCTTCTACCTTCTGCTGAGTCCAACCTTCCGCTAGGTGGCAGGAATCAAGCATCTCAGCGAACTGGGACATTCCTTGCGGTCGTTCCGCAGGATCCTTGGACAGACACGACATAATGGTTTCGTCCAGGCAGGCCGGAACTTCGAACTCACTTCGCTGAGAGGGCGGGGTCGGAGGAGTTTTGACGTGATTAACGACAATCTCCATCGGCGTTTCACCCTCGAACACCAGCATCCCGGTCAGTAACCAGTACCCGACGCAGCCGAGAGCGTAGATGTCACTAGTCACATTAATCTCCGCCTTGCCGAGAGCCATCTCCGGTGCCATGAAGGCGGGAGTTCCCGTGGTCGTTCCCTCGTGCGTCAACTTGAGTTCGCCGGTATCCTGGTGGGGAAGAGCCTTTACCAGGCCGAAATCGAGGACCTTCACAAAGTCGTCGAGCGCTCCCATCGGCCCAACGAATATATTCGATGGTTTTATATCGCGATGGATCAAACCCATTCTGTGGGCTTCAGTCAACGACTCTGCTGCCTGTTTGAGGATATAAGTAGCCCGCTCCGGGGGAAGTGGCCCGAATTTGTCCACTAGAGTATCCAGATCGAAGCCTTGCAGATACTCCATTACGTAGTAGAACGTCCCCTCCGTCGTACTACCGAAGTCGTACAGTTCGACCGTGTGAGGTGAACGCAGTGAAGCCGTGATTTGAGCCTCTCGCTGAAAACGTGAAACCAGGGAGTCGGTTTGGCCGTTTCCGTTGGCTCCAATTGCGTCCGACCGGATCATCTTGATCGCTGCAGGTCGAGCCAGGAGCCGGTGTTCCGCTTTCCAGACTTCTCCCATGCCTCCACTGCCAATCTTCTCCTTCAGCTGGTACATCCCCATCTCACGCATTTGGGCAGCGCTCGTGCGCATTGTGTCCACAAGGTGTGAACCTATGACCGCGATCGCCGAACCCCCAAAGATAAACAGGGCCGTAAAGCTGACATCCTGTGGCGATAGAACTAGTCCTAGAGCAACCCGCAATTTCGGATAGCCAACCCATAGTGTTAAGGCAACTATAGCCGGAGTCGCTGCTATGGTGCCAATAACCGCTGCAGCTCGATGCCAACGGTTTGGAATGAACATCCCGTACACCACGATCAATGCGAAAAAGCCGATCGCTGCTCGATAGATCCCGCTGGGCAGATAATTAAGTGCGGCCTGCACGGTCAAGGAGAGGATGAAATTCAAATTGACTATGAGGAGGTGAACCAACATGGTGCCGAAAACGAGTAGTTCAATCGTGCGCAGTTTGATGAGGGAAGGCAGCCGCACATACTTGAGGTAGAGCGCACTGGAAGCAAAGAAGATGGCTACAAGGCTCTGTTCAAAGGAGAAGAAGCCCTCCATTAGGAATGCTCGTGTCGAAAACAGAATCACGCAAACTAGAAAGATCGAGGATACTGCCAGCAGCCGCATTCTGAGAATCTGCTGGGTCTCTGACATGAGCTGCTGCTCGGTGCCCTCCATGACTCCGTGCTGGGGACAGAAGATCCTTTTGAGGACCGAGCCGGAACTGCAGTCGTTGCCGGCCTCTCCTTCAGCCGTGGCCCTGGTAGCTTCAGCATCCAGGGGGTTTGGAGCTAACTGCGTGGGGTACTGGGAATCTTTTGCCATTGAGGAACGACCGTTTCGAGTTCTTTTCAGTGAGTCTAGCTATAGATGACGACTTTTTGAGTAGAAACGATTCATTGGGCAACCAGTACTGTAGGGAACTGTCTCAAATTGACCAGGGACACCGGACTTGTCGCGCCGTAGCTCGAAGAGCGAAGGAGGGCACCAGATTCCAGGCACCAGATGCCAGATGCCGGATGCCGCGGTGGCGGGGGGAACAGGATCAACCACCAAAACACGAATTCACTAGAACCTAATCGGAGTCCCCCAGGCTTTGCCGGGGAGGCAGTTAGAGTTTGACATTTACTAAGATCCTCTTGTGTCCTATTGATCTGGTCGTTAGACCCAGTTTGTTGAGGAGTCTATCGTTCGTCGTTCTTGGTTCGAACTTCGAACTTCGTACTTCGCACTTCGATAAGCTCCCAGTTCCCTATCAACACTGCTGTCGCTGATAAGCTATTTCTAGAAACAGACACTTTAAGGCGTTTGGACCTTTGATCTCCTCATTCTGACCTGCAGGTCTTTTTCTCGATATCCCCATGAGGTAGAGTTGAGACGATATTCTGAGAGGCTCCTTTCAATCGTAGCTTGCCGGGAATCGGAAACCCAGCACTTACGTGCTGGGCTCGACACATGTCGCCTGCCTCCGGCAGGCTTAAGAATTTCGCGACAACCTCTGGAAGAAGGTGTCGCGGACGCGACTGAGGCTGCCACGGTAGGTGGTTCTTGAGGAACAAAGGCAAGGCTCGGGGGATGAAGCAATGGGACCAGAAATAGCTCAAGAAGATGACAATGCCGGTGTCTCTGACGTTGAAAGAGCAACGGAAAGCTATCTTGAAGCAAGAGGCGGCCTGAAATCATGGCTCTT
>JAUWTT010000308.1 GCA_030614585.1 Acidobacteriota bacterium | reverse complement strand
TCTTGGTGGTGAGTCTATGAATTGTCCCGGCCTGCCACGTTCGAGCTGCTCACTAGACACCCGGGACTCTGGCACGGGCTACCTGTATTCGACGCTTACGCTTTTGATTACCTGCTTGCCCGCGGGGCGGTTCTTCATTGAAGGGTGATCCGACTTGGAGAGTGGGGCGCGGGAGATTGCCTCCACGACCTCGATACCCTCAATTACCTTGCCAAACACATTATACTGACCATCCCATTCGGGAGATTTCTTCAGTGTGACAAAGAATTGGCAACTTCCTCCGTTGTCGCTGCCGGGGAGCCGGCCCATCGCGACCGTCCCCTTCTCGAAAGGAACCGAACTGAATTCCTCAGGCAGATACTTACCACTCGTACCCTGCCCATCGTTGTAAGGATCGTTGTCGCGAGAGTACGGGTCTCCGCCCTGAATCATCCTGTCCTTCATCACCCGATGAAAAGTGGTCCTGTTATAGAAGCCGACTTCAGCGAGTTCAATGAAACGATCCACAGTAGAAGGAGCAACCTCAGGCAGCAACTCAATGACAATGATGCCCTTGCCGGTCTCAACGCTAGCCACCGGTGTCCCGACAGGCTCAGCCTCCTCCACACCTGAAACACCTGGATCCGTAGGCTGTTGCTGCTCAGCTTCTTGTTCTGATGAGCACGAAGCCAACCAAATAACAGCGAGAAACCCGCAAATGAGTACACTTACACAACTTTTCCCCATAACACCCTCGATTATCTCGCATTGGGCAGATGCTGAATAGTAGCCATTGCATCTGAAGGCTCCACCGACCAAAACAATGCCCTTAACAGGGCTCCTTCGGTTCGTTCTCAAACTGCCAGATTAAGCGTGTGAGGCAATCCTAAAGCTTGGGAATTGGGAATTGGAACTTGGGCGCCGCGTGGTACCTTCTGGGCAACACGCACTTGAAAACGGCGCACCTTCTACCGGTTCCCTTTCGGAGTATAGCTACGCCACCTCCCCTGGCGGTGCTTCAACCCCTTGCCGTTGAAGGCCTGGCACAAAGCGAGTGCCAAGGCATCAGATGCGTCGTGCGGTTCAGGCTCGGACTTCATGTTAAGCAAAGTCTTAACCATGGTCTGAACTTGTCGTTTGTCGGCTCGCCCATAGCCAGTGACAGCTTTCTTGACCTCTAGCGGAGAGTACTCAGCGACCGGCAGACCTTGCTCTGCAGCAGCCAGGAGTATAACGCCCCGTGCATGTCCAAGTGTCAGTGCGCTCTTGACATTAACGGCGTAGAACAAGCCTTCGACGACAACTATCTCGGGTTCGAATTTGGCCATCAAGTCGGTTAAGGCGGAATGAATTTTCCTCAGGCGCTCGGGAATGGTTGGGGTAGAGCCATTGACCACAACAGAGATCGCCCCGTAGTCGAGACAACGGAAATGGTTTCCCTCTACTGAGACAATTCCGTAACCGGTTACACGGCTCCCGGGATCGACTCCCATGATTACCATGCGAGAATCATACCGAGGGAATCTGACCGGGGGGGAGAACGACGAACGACGAACCGGTTATCGACCTGCCCTCCATAGCTTCAGCGAAGGAGGGTAATCGGTGATCGGGGGAGTAAGCAGTAAGCAGTAAGTAGTGAGTAGTAAGTAGTGATCGGTGATCAGTGATCGGACTTCGTCGCTAGCTTAATCGTAAACTTTGTCGAAATTCGGGAGGAATGAATCGACTAGGTTTACGACGAAGGGTTTTGGGATCTGGGGACGCCGGCTACGACCGAGCACGAAGGATTGTCCCATTACCCAGTTGACACTACCTTTGATGTTCTTGGTGAGCTTCTGAATGATGACAACCAGGGATGGTTGTCCTACCCCGATTACCGATTACTGATCACCGATTACCCAGCCCCCAGCTCCCATCAGGAAGCGAACGCCTCGATTTCCTTGTCGTCTATATCGAAGTTCGCGTAAACGTTCTGGACGTCCTCATGTTCTTCAAGGAATTCCATCAGATTGAGCATCTGGTGAGCTGTCTTCCCGGTAACACTGACTTCGTTCTGAGGAATCATGGTGAGAGAGCTGTGATCCACCTCAACAGAGGCATTAGCGAGGGCTTGCTTCACCGATTCAAAAGCTTCCAGCGAGGTATACACCTCAAACATATCACTCTCAGACTGCAGATCTTCCGCACCGGCCTCCAGCACAATCTCGAATAGGCGGTCTTCGGACACTCCCTGTTTGGGCACGGTTATGTAGCCCTTCTTCTCAAACATCCACTGAACGCTTCCATTCTCACCCAGGTTGCCACCATACTTCGAGAAGGTATGCCTGATCTCAGCCACCGTACGATTCTTGTTGTCGGTCAATGCTTCTATGAAAACCGCGACACCACCCGGGCCGTACCCTTCATAGGTAGATTCCTCGTAACTCTGCCCGGGGAGCTCGCCTATGCCCTTGAGAATCGCCCGCTTCACATTGTCGTGCGGCATGTTCGCATCCTTGGCGGCTTGGACTGCGGTCCTTAGCCGTGGATTTGCGTCAGCATCACCGCCTCCCAGCCGTGCGGCCACACTGATCTCTTTGATCAGTCGCGTGAATATCTTTCCCCGCTTGGAATCGGCCGCAGCCTTCTTGTGACGTATCGAGTGCCACTTCGAATGTCCGGACATAGGAATCTCCTGCTAGACTTAGATGTTAGAGGCGGTAATTTTAGCACGGCGGAGCGGCTGGGTCATGCAGAACGGCACACCCTCTAAGGATTCATTGGCGGGACCCCAACCAGCTCCTCTGCTCAGGGCAAAAAGCCCGCCCTCAGGGGAAGAGATTCAGGGATCCGCGAAACGAAGACAGTAAGCGAACTCAAGACGTGGCAGAAACCGATCAGCTCCAACGCATCAAATACAAAGCCACCATCCAGTACCTGGGGACCAGCTATCATGGATGGCAGAAGCAGGAGCACGACCTTACTGTGCAGGAGGTTATGGAATCCAGCCTTTCGCGACTCGCCGGCGAAAGCGTGAAGATCATTGGTGCCAGCCGGACCGATGCCGGTGTCCACGCGAAAGGCCAGGTTGCACACTTCTTCTTCTCGGCGAAAGATTCCGTCCCCAACCTGAAGAAAGCTGCCAATGCAATTCTCCCCAAGGACGTTCGCATCCAAGCACTGGCCAAAGTTTCTCCTGACTTTCACGCTCAACGCCACGCCCGAAGGAAGCGGTACGAGTACCACATCTACAGCGGTGAGGTGTTTCCTCCATTTCTCTGCAATCGAGCGATTCACGTCGGACATTCGCTCGACTTGAGTCTGTTAAACCGTGCAGCTTCTCTGTTCCTGGGAACCCATAATTTCAACGGATTTGCCGCTTCCAGCACGACAGTCCGGAACCGAGTGAGGTCCCTCTTCGTTTCCAACTTCAAGAAGAATGGAGCTCACTTCGTCTACAGAATCGAGGCGGACGGCTTTCTTCACCACATGATTCGAAACATCGTCGGAACACTCTTGGAGATCAGCAAGGGCAAACTCAATGTGGAATCAGTAACCGAAATCCTTCACTGCCGCGATCGAAGCATGGCTGGGCCAACGGCCCCGGCTGAGGGCCTCTATTTAGTGAGAATCTGGTATTAAGGGTCTGTTACTCAAACGGAAACCGCAACAGCCCAAGCTCGAAGAGACTCGGCGCCGCAAAACCTGAGAGGTCATTTCTTTTCGGCTGGCCACCTTCCGTTTCAGATTTCCAGCTAACCAGGGCCGAAGTTGTTTGGACACGCTCGGAGTGGTAGATTACGGGCATCTTATGGCCGATCTGCTCAAGAGTTTTGAAGGTGTCATCCAGCCGGGGAGCAGAGAGGCTCAATTAATATCTCAACTGGATCCCGGACGAATCCCCAAACATGTGGCGATCATCATGGATGGCAATGGCCGGTGGGCTCGCCAGAGGGGTCTTCCCAGAGTGGAGGGTCACCGGGCCGGTATTGAGTCTGTCAAAGCGGCGGTCGAATTCTCAGCACGTCTGGGAATCTCCAACCTCACTCTTTATGCTTTCTCGGCGGAAAACTGGAAACGGCCGGCGGAGGAAGTCAACACACTGTGGAAGCTTTTGAGAACGTACCTCAGGCGCGAACTCTCCACTCTGAAGAAACACGATATCCAATTCAGTGCGATCGGGAGGCTTTCTGAACTACCTGAACATGTCCAGGAAGAGTTACGAATTGCTGAACGTGAGACGATCGATAACGCACGCATGAATCTAGTGATTGCGTTGAATTACAGCGGCCGGCTCGAACTGGTGGACGCTTTCAATCGCATCCGCCAGGCAGGATCATCGCATCCCATCGGCGAAGAAGATATTGCCCGCACGCTCTACACTGCGGGCCTTCCTGACCCGGATCTCCTGATCCGGACAAGCGGGGAAATGCGAGTGAGTAACTTTCTACTTTGGCAGATAGCCTACTCCGAAATTTACGTTTCTCAAGTCCTCTGGCCTGACTTTCGCGGCTGGGAGCTCCTGGAAGCGATTGTGGCTTACCAGAAACGTGAAAGACGGTACGGAGGAATCCTCTCCGCTTCGCGCCAGGAAGCCAAATGATCCAAAGGATCCTCACCGCGGCAGTCTTGATACCCATCCTGATACTGGCCATTTTTGTGTTCCCGTTACCGGTCTTCCTCGGCATTCTCTCAGTTCTTTTGGTACTTGGCCTTCGTGAACTGGGATCGCTTCTCAAATCAATGAATGCCCAACTCTTCCCGATCACCTACTTGCTGATCGGAGGACTTCCCTGGGTCATGGGCTATCGGATGGAAATGCTGATTGCTTACCTGCTCCTAACGCTGGTACTGCTACTGTTTTCAGCGATCATCCGCACAGAGGACCTTGCCACCGGTCTCCCGAGTGTCTCTGGAAACGTTTTTGCCGTAGCTTATCTCGGTCTGCCACTTTCGTTGCCGGCTCTGTTTCACCCACTTTCCTCAGAGGGCAGGACTGAGCCCGGTCGGGTATGGGAGATGCTATTAGTCATGATGATAGTCTGGGGAGCCGATGCGGCGGCCTATTTTGCCGGGAGAGCCTTTGGGCGACACAAAGTAACACCGCGCCTCAGTCCCAAGAAATCGGCTGAGGGTTTTGCAGCCGGATTGCTTCTACCTACGATTCTCGTCGCGATTTTTGGCGGCTATCTGGTGCAAAACAGGTCCACCACATTCCTCTTGGTGGCAGCACTTGTGGTCGTCGTGTCCGGGGCAGCCGGAGATTTATTCGAATCGATGCTCAAAAGAGGAGCAGGCGTCAAGGATACGTCGGATCTTCTACCGGGTCACGGAGGGATCCTGGATCGAATCGACAGTCTACTTTTTGCTTTCCCCTGCTACTATCTACTCACGATCCTCTGGGAAACACGATTTTAGAGACCCATATATTCCATGCAGAAACTGGCAATCCTCGGTTCAACAGGCTCCATTGGACAAAGCGCTCTTGGTTTGGTTGACCTGTACCCGGAGATGTTTGAGGTTGTAGCTCTGGCCGCGAACAGGAACACAGATTTGCTTTTCGAACAAGCGGCCAAGTATCGTCCAACACTGGTTGCACTCCATGACGAGGATGCTGC
>JAUWTT010000058.1 GCA_030614585.1 Acidobacteriota bacterium | reverse complement strand
GTTGCTGTAGGATGCCGGATGCCGGATGCCGGATGCCGGATGCCGGATGCCGGATGCCGCTAAGATTCTCCCCTTGCCGGGGTGACATCTTCTTGGTGTGCTTGGTGGTAAACCCCACGGCCGAAGGAAGTACGAACGACGAACGACGAGCGACGAACAGGCTCGAGCTTCAGGGCTTGAGAATCCTAACCACTAAATCACTCAAACACAAAGCAATCACTCTTCTCGTGCATTCGTGATTTCGTCGATTACCGATTACCGATCACCGATTACCGATCACCGGTTCACCGTTCCTGCTGGATCACTTCTTCCAAGATCTTCCGGGCCCATTCCAGGTCGGAACGCGTATCGAAATACCTTTCGTGTATCTTCCCTTTGACTTGCTCGCTTAACACGGGAAACCGGCAGCAAAACCCCTCGACAGCCGCCTCGAGAAAAGACCCCAAGGGCGCTCTTCCCGCTAAAGCCTGTCCTGACCTGCGAAGCAGAGACAGCTTCCCGAACCCGATCTGGAAGAACGCGACCAGGTAATGCCGCTGAATACCAACGACAGCTCTCTCGAGTTCACCTTCGGACCAAACCTCCAGCCCCAGGTTAATGCCGCTAATGGCTTTTCGGATTCCTTCCTTAATCATCGTGGGATCGCCGGGTGAGACTTGGTCAGCAGATAACAGCTTGTTACAGACAAAGAAGAGCTCCTCCACAACATCCTGGATCTCTTCTTCTCTTGAAAGGGCAGCCAGCGCCTGAAACAAGAGAAGTGGTCCACCTTCCTCACCAGTCAATCGCATCGGCAGGACGCTGATACTCTCTTTCTGTTCAGAAACCCACCTCTTCTCCGCCAGATTTTCGCCTTCCGACCGTTCCGCATATATCTCCATTGCATCGAAATAATCCTGGAACCCCATGTCCTCAACTCGACGCCTGCGCTCTTGATACGCCTTTTCTTCGAGTTCGATTGAGGTCGCAAGGCCGGACTGTATTAACAGATGGAGAACGTAAGCTTGATCAAGCTGGTACATCCTGATTATCAACTGATGATATAGACGTGCCTTTTCGGCATCTTCAGGGAGCTCCACCAGATACATCCCGTCAGGTGTCACGAATGTGCTATGTTCAGATTCTCCCTCGAATTCATCCTCCTCCGTCCGGGCAAAGAGGTTAAGGTCACGATTAAAGACGAGTCGCCAAAGTGCCGGATCCGTCGCTCGAAGGATCTTCATAGCAACGGCGTCTTCGGCCTGAAGAATGAACTGTGCCCACTTCAGGAACTGCCCCACATGGACTTGATCTTTCGTCCAAAGGTCCAGGTCTAGAATTCCAGCCCACTGCTCTTCAGTCAAATGAGGCAACAGTTGACCGATTTCTTCGTCGCTCAACTCCTTCAGGGAGAAGAAGAATTGCACCGTCGGCAAACGCCGGATGCTTGATCTGGTCTCAGCGCTGCCCAGCAACTTCCGAAGATCGGAGGAGGCGTAGCAAGTGCGATAGATGAGTTCTTCCGGATTCCGAAACAACTCTGCGTGCTTCTGGCTTAAAGAGTTATCTTTCACGGCTCTATTATAGTCATAAGGCGCACACCTGACTGCCGGCCTAACCTGCGAAAGGAGAGCGGGGAGGAGGATGACCTTCCAGGTCGTCAGGACAAGCTTATCTTCCGTCCGCCGCAGAACTCGTTGCCGACAGGCACATTCCGGAGGCCTTTCACCGGTCCTTGCTTTCCTCCGTTTCAGCCCGCGTGCTTAAAGGAGGATCTTTAGTGTAAACTAATAAGGTTTCGATTTAACGAATACTCCCAAATTAACCAACATAGCAGGAGAAAGTCCAATGAAGAAGTCCTTCATTCTGTTCGCAAGTTTGTTTCTATTGCTTGCTTCCAGCGCATTCGCACAAAGAGGCACAGCTAAAACATCCGTTTCCGGAAAGAAGATCGAAATTGAGTATGGAGCGCCCTCTATGCAGGGTCGCGACATGCTGGCCAAACTCCCTGTCGGGGGAACCTGGCGCATGGGGATGAATGATGCAACGACTTTGAAAACTGAAGCCACACTGAAGTTCGGCGACAAGGTTGTCGAACCCGGAAAGTACCGGTTGACGGCCAAGAGGGTAGCTAAAGATTCCTGGCATCTGTTAATCAGTCCTGAAAGCGGCGACGCCATTGAAGTTCCACTCAATAACGAAGAGCGGAGTGAATTGGTGGAGACCTTCACGATTACCCTTGACCCCGGCCATTTCTCGATGGAATGGGGAGCTATGCGGGTTGGAACCGACTTCGAGGCTAAGTAGTAACTGGGAACTGGGAGCTGGGAATTGGTGCTTGGGACTTGGGTCTTACTCCCCAGTTCCTAGCCCCCAGTTCCTAGCCCCCAGCCCCAGTCCCAATTCCCTTGCTCTGGGCTGCGATACGATCCGCGGTTCGGATTGGTTCGGGGAGGCGATACCGAGTTGTGACTTTGAGGGTCCACTCGACACAGGCTTCCAGGGGTAGACCAAATCCAACTGACACGAAAACCGGCTTGACTCCAGAGCGGGTCCGCAGCACGCATCCGATGGTTTCGTCCCGGTCGGTCAGGTCACACGAACTACCTCGATCCTGGCCGGGTTCTTCATAGCTCCCGCACAAACGAGACTTCCCGATGCCGATAGTCGGCATTTCCAGCCACAATCCCAAGTGAGAGGCAATCCCGATTCTCCTCGGGTGGGCCATCCCGTGGCCATCGACGAAAACGAGGTCAGCCTTCCTGGACAACTTTCCAAAGGCTTCGAGAATCGGAGGTATTTCACGAAAACTCAGCAACCCCGGCACGTAGGGGAATGGCGTCGGGACCCGGGCTATGGCCACCTCGATCGGCAATAGGTCGTGGAGACCCAGCACAACCACGGTGGCAATCGATTCGTTGCTTTCCCTCAAATAGGCAACATCAACGCCGGCTACCGTTTCGGGTTCGCCCAGGCTCAAGCAAGTTCCAACTCTTCCAGCCAGGGATCTCTGTAAAGCGATGGCTTCTTTAGGTGAGATATCCCAACGGTGAAGCATGAAGCTAGTGGGCGGCCCTTCTGCGGGCCTCAAAGGCTTCGATCTTGTCTTCCTGCTGCAGTGTCAGTCCGATGTCGTCAAGGCCCCTGAGGAGTGCATCCCGGCGGAAACTCTCCACTTCAAAACGAAGAATGAGGCCATGACCGTCAGTGATGGTCTGACGCTCGAGATCGATCGAAAGCTGATATCCTCGAGTCCCCTCAACCCGCTCGAAGAGGCGATCCACCTCTGCCTGGGGAAGACGGATCGGAAGCATTCCGTTCTTGAAGCAATTGTTGAAGAATATGTCCGCGAATGAGGGAGCAATAATGACCCGAAATCCATAGTCCAGAAGAGACCAGGGGGCATGTTCCCGGGAGGACCCACAGCCGAAGTTTGCGCCTGCCAAAAGAATCGTAGCGCCTTCGAACTCTTCCCGGTTTAACTCGAAGTCAGGGTTCAAGGACCCATCAGCCAGAAATTTCCAGTCAAAAAAGAGGAACTGGCCAAAGCCGGTACGCTCAATTCTCTTGAGAAACTGCTTCGGTATGATCTGGTCCGTATCCACGTTTACCCGATCGAGGGCTGCTACGACACCTTTTTGTTCCGCAAACGGCTCCATATTGCTTCCTATCGTCCCTGTCCCTGTGTCCTCACTAGTCGGCGACTCCAATACCAATCAGTGTAACCAGTCGTTACAGAGCAAAACGGGTCTACCTCGTCAATAGTCCCATTCACGAATATCGACAAAACGGCCCTTGATCGCTGCAGCTGCAGCCATCTCAGGGCTAACCAGGTGGGTTCGTCCCCCCCTTCCCTGGCGACCTTCGAAGTTTCGGTTCGACGTTGAGGCACTCCGCTGTCCCGGACTCAAGGTATCCGGATTCATTGCCAGGCACATACTGCACCCAGCCTCGCGCCATTCAAAACCTGCCCTTCTGAAGATCTCGTCTAAACCCTCAGCCTCGGCTTGTTTCTTAATCTGCTGAGAACCAGGGACAACCAAAGCCTCGACCCCCGACGCGACACTCCTCCCGCGTACGACCTTTGCAGCATTCCTCAAATCTTCGATACGGGAGTTGGTGCATGATCCAATGAAAACCAGATCCAGCTGAACCTCCTGCATTGCGGTCCCCGGTTCCAGTCCCATATACTCCAGTGCCCTCTCAGCTGCTCGCCGAGCATTCTCATCCGCAAATGAGTCAAGCGTTGGAACGTTCCCGTCTACATCGGTAACCATCCCCGGACTGGTGCCCCAGCTTACTTGCGGAGGCAATTCAGACACTTCCAACCTCAATTCACGATCAAACACCGCATCCGCATCAGTCGGAAGCTTCCGCCAGCGCTCCACAGCTTCCTGAAACTGCTGCCCCTTCGGCGCAGAGGGGCGACCTTCCACATAGGAGTACGTCACTTCGTCGGGTGAGATCATCCCGGCCCGCGCTCCCGCTTCAATGGACATGTTGCAGACGGTCATGCGCTCTTCCATAGAAAGAGCTCGCACTGTTGGTCCTGTGTACTCCACAACGCTGCCGGTCGCACCGTCTGTCCCAATGGTTCTGATAATGTAGAGAATCAAGTCCTTGGCTGTGACGCCATGACTCAACGAGCCATCAACTTCAATTCGAAAAGTTGCCGGGCTAACTTGCTGGAGGCATTGAGTGGCGAGGACATGTTCCACTTCACTGGTTCCGATTCCAAAAGCCAGCGACCCGAATGCCCCATGTGTTGACGTATGGCTGTCTCCGCAAACAATAGTCATTCCCGGCTGGGTTACGCCCAATTCGGGACCGATCACATGGACTATTCCCTGTTGGGGACTCTGCAAGTCATAAAACGGGATCTCGAACTCTGCGCAGTTCTGAGCTAGTGTTTCCACCTGCAAGCGGGAGGTCGGATCCACTATCGGGAGGGAGCGGTCAGTCGTCGGAACGTTGTGATCGACGGTTGCCAAAGTCAACTCTGGCCGCCGAACTTTTCGGCCACTGAGACGCAACCCCTCGAAGGCCTGCGGCGACGTCACCTCGTGAACCAGGTGGCAGTCGATATAGAGAAGCGCCGGCTTCCCAGGCTCCTCAAAAACGACATGGTTATCCCAAATCTTCTCAAAGAGTGTTTTTTCCATAAGGCAATAAGAGAACTAACAGGACACGATCGCGTCCGCACCAGGGTCAGGAGAACACTCAGGCCTCCTCCTTAAGGCGTTTCTGTTCATGAATGGCCTTGTTGACAGCGTTTAGATAGGCGCGTGCGCTGGCGTCAATCACATCAACACTGGCTGCTTTTCCAGTATAGGTCCTGTCATTGAACTGCACGTGAACAAACGCTTCACCCAGTGCATCTTTTCCCCGGCTGACCGAGCTGACCGAGTATTCCAGCAGACGACCACTCTGGCCGGTAAGGGCATCAATGGCTTTGCAGCATGCGTCCACTGGCCCATCTCCGAAGGCTGATTCCGTACGGATTTCTTCACCCCGCTGAAGTTTCACAACAGCCGTGGAAAGTTCCTGATTCCCTCCAGCCGAATGCACGTATTTCAAGCTCCAGGTATCTGGGATCAGCTTGATACCGTCCTGAATGATAGCAATCAGGTCTTCGTCATAAACTTCTTTCTTCTGGTCCGCCAACTTCGTGAAGAAGAAATAGGCCCGATTCAGTTCTTCCTTGTCGAGGGCGTAGCCGAGTTCCTCGAACTTGTTGTGGAGAGCATGGCGCCCGCTATGTTTACCCAAAACCAGAGTACTACTCACGATACCCACCGATTGCGGCGTCATGATCTCGTATGTAATCGCCTTTTTAAGCATTCCATCCTGATGAATTCCTGCCTCGTGGGCAAAAGCATTCTTGCCGACTATCGCTTTGTTGGCCTGGACGTAGGCGCCTGTAAGATTGGTAAGCATCCTGCTGGCCGGATAGATCTCCTCAGTCACTACCTCGGTGTGGTAGGGCATTCTGTCTTTTCGCGTCCGAAGCGCCATGACAATCTCTTCGAGAGCCGCATTCCCAGCTCGCTCACCGATTCCGTTGATCGTGCATTCCACCTGCCGGCATCCGTTCTCGACGCCTGCCAGAGAGTTTGCCACTCCCAACCCCAAGTCGTTGTGGCAATGGCAGGAGAAAACAACCCCTTCCTTATTGGAAATCCTGCTGATAATCTCGTTGACAAAGGGGCCGAACTCCTGCGGCAGAGCATAGCCTACTGTGTCTGGAATATTGATGGTGCGAGCACCCTGTTCAATTGCAGCCTCAAAGACTTCCACGAGATAGCCGATATCGCTCCGAGTCGCATCTTCAGCTGAGAACTCGACGTCGTCACAGAGATCCCTCGCAATCTTGACCGCCTCCGCAGACTGCTTCAGAACTTCTGCTCTGCTCTTGCGAAGCTTATGCTCCAAGTGGATGTCCGAAGTAGCTATGAACGTATGAATCCGAGGTTTTCGGGCTCCCTTGACCGCTTCCGCTGCCCGCTCAATATCCAACTTGTGGGCACGCGCGAGTCCGGCGATAGTGCAGTTCTCAACCTCGGCAGCCACCATCCTCACGGCCTCGAAATCACCCTCTGAGGCAATCGGAAAGCCGGCCTCGATAATGTCCACGTTAAGAAGATCCAACTTCCGGGCCATCTTCAGCTTCTCTTCCAGGTTCATTGAACATCCCGGCGATTGTTCCCCATCCCTCAACGTGGTATCGAAAATGTACACCCTGTCAGACATAATTCCTCCAGAAATTCTCAAAAAGATAATCGCTTACGCTAGCAAACCACTCTTTCCGACCTACGCTAGCAAACCACTTTTTCCGAGTCAAACTTCTCAAATCTTAACTCTCACCAAATACCCCCGCCAAAAAAAAAGCCCCCGAGGTCGGGGGCGCGCTAAATTTGTTGTTTTCGCGATTGGTTACGTGATCGTTTCGACCCGTGCCCCCAACATCGGCCAACCGCGCAGGCCAGGAGCCAATGCGGTAAGAGCAAGAATGATGTTGGTAAGCAACAGATTATTCATCACTAAAACAATTTCCCAAAAGACTGTCGCGGTAAATTACCCGAACTCACTGGCTCTTGTCAACCCTACAGCCTTTTTACTCCGCTGTTGGAGATTAGAAAGCCGGCGGCTACACTGACCAGAAGCAGACTTAACAAAAGCAGTGCAAAGCTCGGGGAAATCCGTGATGCAACATAGCCCGCGAATAGATCTCCGAGAGGCATTCCTCCACGGAAGGCCAACATGAAGATACTCATCATACGGCCTCGCATCTCCTCAGATGTAGCCAATTGCACTAGTGAGGTGATGGAGGAGAAGAGCGAAATCAAACAGACTCCGGTCAGGAACAAGAGAATGTAACTGACAGTCAGATCTTTAGAGATCGCAAAGAGCGCCAAGAAACCAGCGAAGACAATCTGAACCCATAGAGTGAACACTCCCTGCCTGGACATCCTCGAGTACCTGGCATAGAGCAAAGCCCCCGTAATTGATCCCGCTCCGGAAAGCGCCATCATGATCGAGTAACCGGCAACTTCCAAACCAAAGACATCTCGAGCAAAAACCGGCAGAAGAGTCAGCAAAGGCACGCCACAGAACGTGCTGACAAACCACAGTATCGTCAATTGCCACAAATCGCCCTGGTCTTTAATGTAAGCAAAGCCTTGTTTGATCTGGACAAACACCGACTCCTTGACTTTGGGTGGAACGAAAGTTGTGCGGAGCAACCAGAGCGCAGCGATGACAGCGAGGAACGAAACAGCATTCAACCCGAAACAGAACACCGCTCCCAAGGTCGCAAAGGCAGCGCCGGCGATAACGGGTCCAACAATACGCGCCAGATTGAACTGGATGGAATTCAGGGCGACGGCATTAGGCACGTCCTCTCGCCGGACCAGTCCGGGAATCAACGCCTGATAGGCCGGCCCACCAAACGCTTGCGCACTTCCGGTAACAAACACCAGAACGAGAAAGTGCCAAATAGCAATGCGGTCAAAGTAAAGCAAGGCGGTTAAAATCAAGGCCACACCCATCTGCACGTATTGAGACGACAGAAGTAGCTTTCGGCGATCGATTCGATCGGCAAATGCGCCCCCGACTAGTGTGAAAAGCAGAATCGGCAGCTGGCCTAGAAACCCAACAAGTCCGAGATAGAAGGCAGAGCCTGTCATCTCAAGAACAACCCAGGACTGGGCAACCATCTGCATCCATGTGCCCGTAGTCGAAGTAAAAGCCCCCCCCCACAGGAGACGGAAGTCGCGATAACGGAAGGCCTGAAAGGTCCGCCGTAGCGCTCGCTCCTCCGAAGTGCCTTTAACCTCGTCGTTGGCATTGGGCATGGTCAGCCATTATAGGGAAGTCGGAGGTGGGGAGTACGACCGGAGGGCCGGGTGATCGGTAATCGGGGTGGGAGAAGTAAGAAGTAAGTAACCCAGGGATTTCCTTGGTGGGCTTGGTGTCTTGGTGGTAAATCTCCTTACCGATCACCGATCACCGATTACCGATCACCGATTACCGATCACCCAGCCCCCAGCTAAGACGGTGTAAACATGAACTCGATGACATCACCGTCTTGAACCTGGTAATCGCGTCCCTCAGTGCGCACAGCCCCAAGACGGTGAAGAGCTTGCACACTCCCGTGACTGGCCAATTCACTGCAGGAGGTGACTTGAGCCCGTACAAACCCTCGTTCCATATCCGTGTGCACCTTCCCGGCCGCTTCAGGAGCGCAGGTGCCCTCGGGAATAGCCCACGCTCTCAATTTATTATTCGCGACGGTGTAAAAGGTGATCAAGTTGAGGAGGCGGTATGCTGCTTCGATCAATCGATCCAACCCACTCCGTCCTAATCCAAGTTCTTCAATAAATTCCTGTCTTTCATCGGGTTCCAGCTGGAGCAACTCCGATTCAAGCTGGGCTGAAAGCACTACAACGGAGGGAGAAAACGAGAGGCGGCTCTGCCGAATTCGTCCCACACAAGGGTGATCCTCTTCACCGCTATCATCTTCAGACACGTTCGCCACGTACAGAACCGGCTTTCCGGTCAGCAAACCCAGTCCCTTCAACTCCTTCTGTGCGTTGTCGTCTAATTCGATTGTCCGAAGAGAAGTTCCCGCGGCGAGCTTCTCGCGATAACTGCGGAACCGCGCTTCCTCCGAAGCAAACTGTCTTGGGCTTGTCTTCCAGGTTCTGTACCGCTTCTCGATCAAACGGTCCATTAACTCGAGGTCGGCCAGCAACAACTCAGTCTCGACAACGTCAACATCGCGGGCCGGATCGACATCACCAAGCACATGAACTACATCCGCTTTCTGGAAGCATCTGAGCACATGAACAATGGCATCAACATTACGAATATTGCCCAGAAACTGATTCCCCAGACCTTCGCCATGACTGGCCCCTCTCATGAGTCCCGCAATATCCGTGAACTGAATGAAGTAAGGAGTCGACTCCTTCGGCTTGATGACCTTGCTCAGATCTTCCAGCCGCTGGTCAGGAACACCGACAACGCCAACGTTACTGTCAATCGTCGTAAATGGATAATTCGAGACATTCACCTCACTCGAGGTGAGAGCATTGAAAAGCGTGGATTTGCCGACATTAGGGAGACCGACGATTCCTGTTGTAAGCATGGCTCGGAGCGTTCCTTACGTTCAGTATCAGTTCAACGAGCCGCCCGAAGTTTGCCGAAAGAAATCAAGTTGGCCCAAAGGCGATAGGCTCCGGGCACCCCCGCCGGCAGCTGGCGGAAGAAGGCCAGTCCAGTGTATACGTACGTCCCCTTCCCGTACTCAGAAAGAACCAGCGCCCCCCGCTTGGGCGAGTTGTTATAAGACCAGGGATCTTGCAGTTCCAAAAGCGGAACAAACCGGCTGTCCCACTCTCCGAGGAAATAGAGGCCTCGTTCCTGCACCCAGTTTGTCCAGTCCGCTTCTATAATCCTGTTGGGGCGGTTGAACAGCTGATGCCCTGGTTGGAGAATCTTAACCGGCGACTCCTCCACCGTAACTCGATCATGCGGACGGTTGATTCGCACTGGGTAGGGAGCAAACTGTTCCCTTAAAAACTCATACTTGTTGTACTGAACCACCATGTGACCACCGCGCCTGACGTATTCCAGAAGCCTGCGGTTGTTCTCAATCAAGTCCTCCCGCACCAGGTAAGCTCGCACCCCGACAATGATGACGTCAAACTGGTCCAAGTTACCTCTACTCAGGTCTTCTTCCTCCAGGTAGGTCACGGTTGCGCCCAGCTGCTCGGTGGCAAAACCACCGTAGTCTCCAACTCCCATCACATAGCCGACTTTCAGTCCGCGAGGAAGATCGACGTCCAGCACCGACAACTCCGAAACGGCGGGCCTGTAGAAATGGTGTGTCGCGATATGTGGATAAGAGATTGTCATGAAACCGGTATTGAACACTTCACCCCCAGCCGATGAAGCAACGGCTCGGATACTGACAGAACCATTCGTGAGCCGCGCCGGCGGGCGGACGGAGAATCGCTTCGTTTCAGCCCGATTAGAGGATTCCAGGTTCACGTCAACCATTCTTGGTTCAGCTTGCCAGCCTTTAGGCACTTCGAGTTTCACGCTGGCCTTCAACGATTCCGATGAGAGGTTTCGAACCGTTACGTCAAAAACGGCAGGGCCTGGTCGACTCAACTTGACTACCGCCAGACGGGGTTCAATGGAAACTGAAACCCTCGGCACCACCTTGAGTTCCATCTGGCGTTCTTCCCCCCGGGTGGCATCAAACCAACGGTAGTGGACGGCCTCTTCAACACTCGCCTCCACACCGAAAGATCGATACTTTACGCGAGCTTTCAGTGGCGGGGGCTGAAAAGGTTCGATGCCACGATAACCTTCTAACGTGGAAAATCGATCTACCGTTGGATCATCCCTGAACCAGAATGGCGCCGTGTAAGTCGGATTCTCCGAAACCTTAACCCTGAAATTCGTCGACATTCCACTGGATCGCTCAAAACTGATCTCCCAATCCGGATTAGCCAGCAGTTCAACAGCTTCGATCTTCACCTTCTGTTTTGACCGGACGTCAAAGAGAACCTCAACGCCGAACTCCTCCCCCGCAACCACTAGACCATCTTTCGAAGACTGTGCAAGCGCATCGAAAAACAGGAAATGTGCCTTCTCTGCAGCCTTCAGAAAATCCTCCTCCTTCCTCTGGAGAAGAAACACGGCCTCCGGATCGCCGGCTGACTCTTTCATCGTGCGCACGTAGTCAAGCCCCGCCATCACTGCTTTGACGACTGCGTCATAATCGCCCCGAGCATAAGCATCGCAGGCCCAGTCAACATATCCTTCCAGAAGGCTGACCGAAGCCTCGAGCCCCGGCTCAAACGGCGTCAGGCCCTGCAGAGATACATCCATCTGGTCGAAGAAACTGTCATCGATTTTCCAGGAATCAACGTTACTGTTCGCAAGATTAAAGCCGGCAAAGAACTCTCCCGGCTGAGGCAAGACGTTCATTCCCTGACTTCGATGCAAACTGCGAGCCCGAGCGCCGAATTCCGCATAGGTCTCGCCAAGAAGTGGGTCAAAAGTACCGAGATTAATCTTCACGTCTCCGGACGAATTCGTTCTCGAGCCGAAACCTCTCGACTGGAAAAGTCTGAAGGTGCGCCATGGGAGCAGTCCTTCTTCAATCTGTTCGGGGTACTGGCTCGCATCTCCAGCGGCCCTGAAGGCTTCAGCCGCCAGCAGTGCGGATGCCTGATGGTGCTGACCACCGCCTGTACCGGTAGGGTTCATCGTCACAATCACCAGGGGGCGAAACGTACGGATTACCCTGACGATGTCTCCAAGGGTCTCTGCTCGTCCCCACTTCTGGAAGGTTTCTTCGACACTGAAGGAATACCCGAATTCGAATGCCCGCGTGAAAAACTGTTCGACACCGTCGAAACGATGAACAGCCATCAACTCCCCTGAGCGAACGACTCCCAACGCTTCAAACAACTCGGAGCCGATCTCATTCTGCCCCCCATCTCCCCGTGTCAGCGTCAGAAGACCCACACGATGGCCCTCCCCTCGAGACAACCTCACCAAAACCGCATTGTTCTCGTCATCCGGGTGGGCAGTGATGTAGAGAAGGGAGCCGATGGTCGGGAGCTTTCGCAATGCCAGACCTAGGCCGGAAACACCCTGGTCTTCCTCGATGGGCCTGAGCTGAGCCCACAACGCGCCCATCGATGCCTGGAAGAAGAAAAGGGCGATTAGATGGGCGACTAACAGACAAGGGGCCCGGGACTTCCGCCGCCGGCCGAACCACCCCCCGAAGGCTCTGGCTGGACGATCCAGCACTTCCGCCCGCAACGCGTTTAGCCCAAAATGAATCTGCCTCAGCTTCTGGAACACTCCTAATAGCTTATCGCACCCGGAACTAACCGGCAAAAGGGATTCAGATTCTACCGGACGAAACTACAGTTCTGAACTCACGTTC
>JAUWTT010000503.1 GCA_030614585.1 Acidobacteriota bacterium | reverse complement strand
CGCAGGTTGATTACGAAGGAGCGATTTTCTATGACAAAGAGGATCCTTTGCCGCACCTGGACTTTGGGAAAATAAAGTGGGATCGAGTCGTCAAGAAAAGCCACCGAGCGATCCTGCTCGAGAACGAATATCTCCAAGTTGTGATTCTTCCGGAAATGGGTCGGGTCTACTCCATGGTCTTCAAGCCGACGGGGAGCGAGACGCTTTGGCACAACGATGTGGCACGACCGGGCAAGGCAAACAATCCGACGGGGTGGTGGCTGTGGCTGGGCGGGATCGAGTACACGTTACCTGGAGATGAACATGGGACTACTTGGGCCTTACCGTGGCAATACGAGATCGTCGAGGACAGTCTGACCCGCAAAGCGTTGCGGATTGGAGTCAAGGAGCCGATTACCGGTCTCGAGGAATCGATCACCTTCAGCCTCTATCCTGGTATTTCCTATTTGGAGGCGGAAATTCAGATTAATAATCCGGGTTCCGAAACAGTCGAGTTTGCCCATTGGGTGAATCCGATGTGGGTGCCGGGCGGCCTGAATGAACTGACCGACCATACGGAATTCATTCTTCCTACGTCACGCATATTGGTAGAGAAGCGCTGGCAGATGAATCTGGGACCTAGTCCGCAGTCGTGGCCTGACAACCCTCTTCGATTCATCGAGAACTGGAAAGTCGGCGACATTATGGCGGACGGCTTGGAAGCTGGATTCTACGGCGCCTATTCGCATGAAAAGGCCGAGGGTGTGGTTAGAGTCTTTGACCCGCTGAAGAATCCAGGCGTAGATATTTGGACATATGGATTCCATCCAGAAGACATTCCGATGGGATCTGGTGGCCCCAGCAAGGGGTACGTCGAGATGTGGGGTGGAACTGTCAGGCACTTTCCGAATGAACTCGACTCCCTGGCGGCCGGATCTTTCCTCCAATGGACGGAATGGATCTATCCCATTCAAAAGACTTCAGGGGTAAGCCATGCAAATAAAAGGGCCGCCGCCAATTTAATCGTAAACAGTGGCGAAGAAAGAGCAGAGATTTTTATCTGCCCAACCCGGTCTATCAGTAACGCGGTTCTGGAACTACAGTCACAAGGGCAGGTCCTTAGGCGGGAAAAGGTTGATATGTCACCAGCAATACCCTACCAGGGGGTTTTTGGTGTCAGTCGCGAATTCTGCCGCAGCGGTTTGACTCTCGTCGTGAGGCACGAAGGGGAGGAGTACGTGAGGTGCTCTGGGCCTTTCAAATGACAAATTACAAATGCCAAGTGACAAATGGGTGCGTGACCAGGATCGCTGCTCAAGCAGCAACTGCTGCTGGGTAGGATTCGCGGAAATTGGGCTGTCCTCACTTGATATCCTTTTTCCGGAAGTACATAAGGAACACGGTACCTGTGCAGTAATGTCAATTGGAGAGATCGCGGAGTGGAACTCAGCCTGGGCGGATGTATCCGGTGCCGCCGCCACCAGCTGGTCAGAAATGCGGGTTAGGTCCAAAGCCAGCACTCTCGCAGGAACAGCGTGGGAAAGAAGATGACCTCTGGATCTTGGAACGACTTGTGGAGTGATGGCAAGTGCCGGGAGCATTGGACAAAGCCCGATCCGACGGTTGTCCAACTAGTCCCCAAGCTGAAGCAGGAACGCGTTGACACTGTTCTCGATATCGGATGCGGCATTGGCAGACACGTTGTGTTGTTGGCTACGGAGAGATTCAGAGCGTATGCAATTGACTCATCCTTGGAGGCTGCCAAACAGTGCCGGAACTGGTTAATTCAGTCCCAACTTTCCGCAACAGTTGGAATAGGTGAAGTACAGTCTCTTCCTCATCCAGCTGAATCCTGCGATTTCGTCCTCTGCTGGAACGTCATCTACCACTCAACTCTGAGAGGAATGACCGAAGCTTTGTGTGAGATTGAACGAGTGCTTCGGCCAGAAGGTTTGCTCTGTCTCACTCTGAACAGTACCCGCAATCGACACTGTGGTCTCGGTACCGAAGTGGAACCAGACACCTTCGACAATCCAGATAAGATTGACGGGCAGCATTTACATCACTACTCCGATGAAGGAGACGTTCGCGCCCTCCTCTCAACATTTCGGATTGAGTCCTTGGACGAGGCCGAACAAGGATACGCTGGAAACTTACTGTCAGGCTCATGGCACTGGACGATTCTGGCCAGACGAAGGCACAAGTAGGCTTCACGGGGCGAGTTCCCCATCTTTACTGAGCCCAAATCTGCATCACCGCATATATCGTCCTGGTCTTCGAAGGGATCTTCCTTGAAACAGAAGACCGAGTCAGCTATATCTATCGCCTCCAGATATCCGAGGCCAGGGAAAGGCGGGAGAGTGTTTTCGGCTTTTCTCGGCTCTAATGGAAAGAAGTTAGCATCAGTGTCGCTGCGATTCCGCCTGCAACTGACTGGAAAGGACCGCGTGCGGTGCGATAATGAATGGAAATGGCATTGCGAGCCTCCCAACTCGATACCGTAAGACCGTTTTTGGAAGGAGAAAAAAAGGGTTGTGAAGAAGTACCATCACGTGGGGATTCCGAGCGATACCGCACACCCTGGAGAGACTTACTTAGAAGAGTTCAAGATGTACTGCACGGATCACAAGAGTAACCCCTTCGGAATCCAGTGGATGCGCTTTGAGGCAGACTGTCCGCTTCCGGAACTTGTGAAGACGGTTCCTCACGTAGCATTCGAAGTGGATGATCTCGAACGTGCGCTCTCAGGACACGAGATACTCATCGAGCCGAACAGTCCTTCGGATGGAGTTGTCGTTGCGTTTGTTGTCTGTGATGGGGCGCCGGTTGAGTTCTTGGAGTTCTTTAGGTAGCTGTTGTTGAGTGGCCGCTCCTCCAGAGACCCACCGAGGGCGGGGGAAGTACCAAGCACCAAATATCAAATCTCAAAGGGGAATCTGAGAATTGGTCAGAAAGGCTGAAACCCGCATCTTGCTTGGGTCTTGAGGTTTGCGATTTGAGATTTCCTCAGCTCTGCCCGGGGCGGGGATCGAACCCGCACGACCCAAAGGGTCACAGGATTTTAAGTCCTGTGCGTCTGCCAGTTCCGCCACCCGGGCATAGACGAGAGCTTCATTTTCTATCAATGAGGCTGACGATTCAATGATCGCCCGTCCTTAGTCGCTCTTCTAGTTGACAAGAGGCCAATCAGATTAACCACTAAGGCACAAAGTCACGAGGAGTAATTGTGATTTGGTGATTTAGTGGTTCTTACCCGACGATTCCACTCTTATCGGGGCTGGAGAGCTTTAAGCAATACATATATAGACATGTATACACTTGACGTATACAGTTTTTGATAGTAACTTGGTTTCTGGAGGCCCAGAATGCAGCAAGTCAATGCCTTAACCATTCGAAATCGGCTCGGGGAAGTCTTGGACCAGCTCGAGGCTGACGGAAAGCCGATCCTGATCAGTAGAGGAAGGAAGGTACGAGCCGTCCTGGTTTCACTGGAGGATTTCCACAAGCGATTTGTAGATGTCCAGGCCGAGGAGGAAAAGCAGCGTTTCCTGGAGAGAGTACGCAACCTCAGAAAAAGGAAGACTGGGGACGTAGATAGCGTGGAGCTCCTGCGCAGGTTGAGAGGTTACGCAGAATGAGTTGGGTTCTCGATGCTTCAGTTGCCGTTCGATGGTTTCTCGAGGATGAGTCAAATGAGAATGCGGAGCGTGTGCTGGATCGCCTGGCCCACGAACCCGGACGGTTTGCCGTTCCGGAGTTGTTTTGCTTTGAGACCTTCTCGGTTCTCGAGAGGTTGCATCCCACCCCTCTGAAGGCGTTCGTCGAAGGTGTCGCT
>JAUWTT010000311.1 GCA_030614585.1 Acidobacteriota bacterium | reverse complement strand
TGAGCGAGGCCTTGACAGCATTTCTGATAAACAGATGCGGCTTTCCCATTGAGCGAATGACCCATCTGGAAGAGTACTCCCGGGAAAGGAGGTTCTCCAGTTGCCGGCGTGTAAAGATCGGCAGGAACATGGAGCCCAGGAAAGCTCTCGTACAGGACCTTCTCGACCCGATACCCCGGCCGTTCGAAGAAACCCAGGACCTTGGCGTTAAGGGGAGTCTTTTCAGGCATCCCTCCTACCAGCTCCCAGAGGGTCTCTCTAACCCATTTCTGATAATCGTGGACCCTCTCCGGCGAAGTCAGCTCTGCAACACGACTGTTCCGCAGATCGTATGCCTCATTTGCCAGAGACGTCAGGTAATCAGGAAGGCACCGATGATAGCGTCTGTAGCTGATTCCGGGATAGGGGCGCTGACCATGCAGCTGAATCGGAGCAAGGGCGCCACAAAGACACCCGGCAAGAAACTCTCGTCTTTCGAGCAACATAAACACCTCACAAAGGAGAAACCTTCGATGCAACTTGGACTGTCTCGGAAGGAGTTTAACTCGGACAACAAGAACTGTAAAAGGAAAGTCTTGGGTCTTGGGTCTTGCGGCTTGGGGTCTGTTGCCCAAATAGAAACATAGCCGAAACTTAAGTTCGAAGTTCGAACAGGGGGAGCCATAAGTTCACCACCAAGACTCCAAGAACACAAAGAAACACTAAGATTATTGGGGTTGTTTTAGGGTCCTTGGTGTCTTAGTGGTTTGCATTATGCGGGATGAGTCTGAGCTCCCGCTTTCACACAACCGATGATCTCTTGATCGGGCCTTCGCAGCGGGACTACAATTCAGCGGGAGCGGACAGGCCTCTGGAGTGGGAAAGAGGCGGAGGTAACTTCAGCCTGTATGCCATGAGAAGCCCGGTCAATGAACACGACCGCCACGGAGGTGTCCAAAGTAAGGAAAGCATAACTATGAGAACAAATCGACGGTTCTCGCTGCGCGTCACTATTGCCACACTCGTCGTTGGCCTCCTATTTGCCACCGTGGCGGGTGTAATCGCCATAGCGCTCCTCATTCGCGGGCGAACAGTTATCGCGACGGCCGAAATCATTCAGCGTGAAATCTCCACGCGCATCACCGAGAAGATCCAGGAACGGTTTGGACCACTCGGTGGGCTTCTTCGGGAGTACCAAGCCTCGGCAGAGCGCGGCCTCTTGCCGCTGGATGACGACGAACTGCTGACAAAACACCTCGTAGGGCGCCTCCGGTATGATCCACGAATCGAATGGCTGGCGTTCCTTCGGGCTGACGGAAGCGCCGTGGGCCCGGTGCGTATGCCCGATGGAACGATCCAGGCCATTCGGAAGGAGGCTGGCGAAAGTGGCCAGGTGTCCCTCGAGACGTGGCACGAGGATGGGAGGCACGAGCCCACCGTGAACGACGCCCTAGACCTTTCAGCCATTCAGCGAGTCGAGTGGTTCCAGCTGGGCGCCGAAAGCAGCGAGCCGGTCTGGACTCCGCCCTACGTGCGCCCGATTGACGGCACACTCGGCCGGGCATGTGCCCTCGCAATTAGGCGTGGCGACGACCTGGTGGGTGTGTTCGGTCTCGGTTTTGGGGTCGAGTTCTTGCGCGAATACTTTCAAACCCTGAAGATTGGACAGTCCGGGCGTGTATTCACGGTGCATCCACAGCATGGCGAGATTCTGGTGTCTCCCTCACAAGAGGATCTGGACCGGCTAGGCCCGGTTGTGCAGTCGGCGATCAGCGCACTTCCGGGTGGCGTGGACGAGTTGATCCCCGCTCAACTTCAGATGACCCCTATCAGCTACGGTGGTGTCAATTACCGAGTAGGTGTGGAGCGTCAGCATTTGGCAGGATTGCCACCCCTGGTTTACGCGGTAGTGATTCCCGAAGATGAGCTTGTCGGCTTTCTCCAGGGTTATCTGCCCATTGGGATAGCTGCCATAGCGGCCCTGCTTTTCGTTTCCGTTGTGCTCGCTCAGATCCTCGCCCGGCGTGTGGCAAAGCCACTGCGTGAAATCGCTTCAGATCTTGAGAGAATTGGCGACTTCGAGCTTTCCGAGAGGCCTGTGGTAGCTTCGTTAATTCGAGAGGTCGCCGTGGTTAGCGATTCGACGGAACGCATGAAAGCAAGCCTCCGATCGTTTGGACGGTACGTTCCAACCGATCTCGTTCGCGACCTTCTGCAACAGGGGACGGAGGCACGCCTCGGAGGTGTAGAGCGCCCCCTCACACTCTTCTTTTCAGATGTCGAAGGCTTCACTGGGCTTAGCGAGGGGATGACACCCGAAGCCCTCGTTGAAGCGCTCGGTGACTACCTCGACCTTGTAACAGTGGCCGTGAAGAACCAAGGCGGGACAATCGACAAGTTCATCGGAGATGGGGTGCTGGCATTCTTCAATGCGCCGCGCGACGACCCAAACCACGTGGCAAATGGATGCCGGGCAGCGCTGGAACTCCAGGCGCAACTTGCGGTGCAAATTCCCCATTGGGAAACACTGGGACGACCTCCATTTCGAACTCGAATAGGTTTGCACACCGACGAAGTGATTGTCGGAAATATCGGAACTGCCGAGAGGTTTTCGTATACCGTCATCGGCGATGGCGTGAACCTGGCCGCTCGACTCGAGTCGCTCAACAAGGCCTACGGCACGTGGATACTCGCTAGTAAGTCCGTCTTTGAACAGGCGGGCCAGGACTTCGTCTGGCGACGCGTTGACCGAACGGCGGTTGTGGGACGCGCTGCCGGCAGCGACGTTTTTGAACTCCTCGGTTCGGCAGGTTCGGTCGATCCACTGCTTCTCGAGGCTCGAGATTGCTATGAGCGGGCACTTGAGCGTTATTTCAAGCGAGACTTTGAAGAGGCCGCAAAGATCTTTGCAGAAGCCGCGCAGCTACGACTGGGAGATCGGGCTGCAGATGTGCTGCACCAGCGTGCACTGTCGTACCTGGACACGCCTCCGCCCGATGACTGGAGCGGAGTCTACGTACAAACAAAGAAGTAGCCAGATTCGTGGCCATAGATCCGCAGGAACGGGTTGCATTGTTGAACTAAGGAAAAGGAGCACTCAAAGTGAAAGTCTTGGTCACAGGGGCCACCGGTAAGGTTGGGCAGAACTTCGTCCGCAGGTTCCTGGCGGAGCCTGCGTTTTTCCAGGGCAGCGTGAGGGCATTTTGCCATAAACGAGTCCTGGAGGAGAAAGCTCGCGTCGAAGTGATTCAGGGCAAGATGTCGAGTCGCCAGGATGTGTCACGGGCCGTTAGCGGCATCTCGCACGTGGTACATCTGGCAACATGCAAGGAAACCCCTGATGAGATCATAGATACCACCGTCAAAGGTCTCTTCTGGCTTTTGGAAGAGTGTCGGGAAAGTCCGACGTTTCGCCGCTTCATAATGGTCGGTGGAGACTCATCCATTGGGCATTTCTTCTACCCACACCCGGCACCCGTCACCGAAAAGCAACCGCACTCAGCCTACCCTGGCTGTTACGCGCTTTCCAAGGTGTTGGAAGAGGTCATGTTGGAGCAATACTACATTCAGTACGATCTCGATGGCTGTTGCCTTCGGGCACCGTGGATCATGGAAAAGGACGATTTCCGTTATACGCTGTCCTTTGGCAAAGACATATTTGGAGGACCTCGGTGGCGTGACCTCGTAGGAAAAGACCTGGCCGCAGAATACCAGAAAAAAGGTACGGTACCAGTGATGGTGGATCCTAATGGTGTACCTGTCCTCCGCAACTTTGTCCATGTTGATGACTTGGTTGACGCGATACTGAGAGCGCTCGATCACCCGGCTGCTTGCCGGCAACTCTTCAACATTTGTATGGATGAACCAGTGGACTACCGGAAAATGGCTGATTATCTGCGGGAAAGCCGGGAGCTACCCAGTGTCGAGGTGCCAACAAAGTTCTTTGGTAACTGGATGGACAATTCCAAAGCCAAGTTCTTGCTGGGTTGGAGACCGCAATACGATCTCAGGAAGCTGATCGATTCGGCGTGGGAGTACCAGCGTTCCCCAGATGACCCAAGAGTGGTTTGGTACCCCGGATAAGAGAGTGTGTTTGAGGATGTTGACCACCAAGACACCAAGAGCACCAGGAATAAGGTGTTTACGTTAAACAGAACCCAGCAGGTCGATTAGCAGTCGAGCCCTGAAGGCGTCGCCAAGAGATTCCTAACAAACACATTGTCTCCCTTGGTGTCCTTTGTGTCTTGGTGGTTAATCCCTCAGCTGATTGGCGGGACCTTCTCCAAAACGATCCGAGTCGGGTGCACCTAACCTGCGTTCTTTAAAACTGCGAGGCCCTCGATCTCAACCAGCAGGTCGCTTCGACACAAACGCACCTGAATCCCAACACTCGCAGGAAGCGGATCCAATCCCAACCAGGTGAAGAAGGTTGTTCTCACATCGTTGAAAGCATCGTAATCTCTTTCAATATCTCTGAGATAACAGGTGCACTTAACAACGTCGTGCCACGTCGCACCTTCAGCATGCAGCAACTCCGTGATATTCCTGTAGGTTCGCCAGCATTGCGCTCGCAAATCACCTACATGCACGGTCGCACCTGCCTCATCCACGCTTGCCGTCCCAGAAATAAAGAGGAGGGTGTGATCTCCCAGCGGCACTCGCAGTCCGCGGGAGAAGGCGGAACCGTAGTCATAAGCCTCGTTGAGGACTGAGGGGGCAACAATAGCTTCTCTCTCGACACTGGGCTCGCTCAGAAACCGAGCGGAACCAGGGCTTGGAGCAAGGCCTCCAGAAGCTGTTAGGAATCCCAGTGCCCGGAGTTCCTCATACTCGCCCTGCGAAAACCCTTCCAATTCCACTTGAACTTCGTCTCGCATCTCCACCAGAACACTCATATTTGTTTCGCTCCATCTTTCGTTGATCGCAGTCGTTCCGTAGCACATTCGACTTCAGGGCAGCCCGCCAAAGAGAAACGAAGGCCCAGGGGAAGGCCTCCGTTTCTCTCTGCCAATTTGAGCATCCGCATGAATCGCTTCTTTACTATGTCGCCATAACATAAAGCAAGGCGTGTGCCAATCAGAACCGCTTCCGGCTGTTGCACCCTTAACTACAAGAAACAGAACGACTTAAGAGACTAACAGGCTGGTGCTGGAGCGCTCGCGAAGAGCGTCGCCTGCATAAATTCTATGATCTCAGGCACTCCCGGCCCATCAGAGAGATCCGGGAATCAAGTAATAAGCCTCTATTAATCAACTCTTTACACCGACACGAAGGAGCGACCATCAACTCAATCGTAGGCCCTATACGTTAAACCTCCAACCTCTTATAATCTATGAACCAGGGCAAAAAGACGCCTCTCCTGATGATGAGTTTGGCTCGGTTAGCCATCAAATACATTGACAAAACCCTCCCCTTGCGAGAAAGATAGGGTCTCGAAGCATAGAAATTATGAAGCCTGGGAGTTAGCGGCAGGAAAGCACCGTGCAAGGCTCAGACGGACAGACAAATACTGGGGTTGAGGCCCCTTTTAGAGATGAAGGAACAGGCCTCACAGGAGGACCC
>JAUWTT010000313.1 GCA_030614585.1 Acidobacteriota bacterium | reverse complement strand
GTGTGCCATCGAGGAAGCAGGATCGGTTGTCAGTGCCCGTGCAGCAGCCTTCCTCGCCGCCGGATACGCCCGGGAAGGTGGCAGCCCGCCCCAAAAACCGAGAGACGCATAACAGTTGGCGATCCTGGCATAGGCCTGCGCGTATTCCGAATCGAGCTCGACTGCCTTCTTGAAATAGCCGATTGCTTTCTTCAAGTCTTCCGCTCCCTCCCGGAACTCGAAATACCGTCCTTTCAGATTCAGCAAGTATGCCTCTGGATTTTCAGTGCCCCGACGGTCGAGTAGAGCCTCCTCTCCGCTCAACAACTCAATTCGAAGCTTCTGAACGATTCGTCTGGTGATTTGATCCTGAACCTCGAAAATGTCGCCCGTCTCAAACTCGAATCGCTCCGACCAAAGATGAAAACCATCTGCGGCTCTGATCAACTGGGCTCCTACCCGAAGCCGATCTCCCGATATTCTCAGACTCCCCTCAAGTATCGTCTCGACGTTGAGGGTGCGGCCAATCTGACAGAGATCAAGCACTTTGTCCTTGAAGAAAAGGGTGGACGTGCGTGCGGCGACATGCAGCCTGTCCAAATGGGCAAGGGAATCGATGATCTCTTCGGCAACTCCTTCACAGAAGTAGCCATGATCTCGCTGAGGACTCATGTCTCTGAAAGGAAGGACAGCGATCGACATAGGGGGACTTGGGGGTTCCGTGGCACACGGTTCGAGAGGAGAATCGACCTCTCTGGTCTCTGCTATGAATTGATGTCCAACCTTTGGAATCGTCTTGAGGTACCGGGGCCGAGATGCATTGTCATGCAGGGCATTTCGTATTTCACTGATGCATTGGCGAAGCACGGTTTCGACGACAAATGTCTCGGGCCAGATCACCTCGAGCAGCTCATTCTTAGGGACGACACGGTCTCGGTGTCTAACCAGATACAAGAGCGTTTCAAAGGACTTCGGTCTAAGGAACAGCTGCTGGTTCCCTCGCATCAGTCGGTGGAGCGGAGGTTCAAGCGAGAAGTCGTTGAAGCGGTAAGAAGGACCCATGTTGAATTTCCCGGCGCCACCCTCAGTTCGAGGTCTAATCAAACTTGAACAACAATTTAACACTTTTTGAACGACTTTGAACCGGATTGTCTTCATCATAGAGAAGTCACGGCCTACTCGTTACAGGGAAGTCCGTGCGGCCATTGGGATCGGATGCAGGGAAGGTGGCAACAGCCGGAAGAGCAACAAGAACTTGCCCGTAGCTCGTTCTTCCGGTTGCCTTCTGTGGCCTAAACGAACTGAATAAAGGAGGACAATAGAATGACCATCAAGAATTGCGGATACTTGCTACTCGCTGGTTTCTTGTGTGTTTTCTTTGTGCACGGTATTTGCGCACAGCCGTACAGCGAACTCTACGTCTTTGGCGAAAGCCTCGCAGACACGGGTAACTTCAAGGCGCTTTTCGCACCTTTTGGCTTTGATATCCCCCCGTCGCCTCCTTATGCCGGCGGGCGATGGTCCAATGGAAAAGTCTATGTGGAAGTCATCGCGGATAATTTTGACCTCGGCGAAGTTACGGCTTCTGAATACGGCGGTAACAACTATGCCTATGGTGGCGCGCGGTCGACAGAGTACGGGTACGTTTTTGGAGTACCGATTCCAAGCGTTCGACACCAGATCGAGGCATTCCTTGATGACGTTGGGGGGATTGCTGATCCGGGCGCGCTTCATATCATCCAAATCGGGGGCAATGATACGATGGCTGCGTTTGCGACGCTGGGACAGCTGGGTTGGGATGCGGCCATCCAGGTCGTGGAGGATGCAGCTGAAGGAGTTGTTGAGTCGGTCGAGTTGCTGGCTGACCATGGTGCGGTCTACTTCGTCGTTCCCGGCACGCACCTTTTCAGTGTTCAACCGAAGTTCTGCAACGTTTCCGAAATAGACGCTCTGGCTCAGACCTTTAACACGGCACTGGAGGAGGGACTTGCCGGAATCGAGGGCGATCTCAGCATCGTGTATTTCAATTCGCTAACCTTCGAGAGCGCGATCAAGGACCACTTCATTCCTTGTACTCCCTGTGTTCGGTTTTCTGATCCGAGTTCCGTCTGTGACAATCCGGACGATCTGAGGAATTGGGACAGTCTCGGGCACATTTCCGAAGCTGCCAACCAGTTGATCGGCGACGCCTTGACGGTAGCGATGCTCAAGCACAAGGTTGTGGAACTGACGGTTGGGGGCGGTCTGAGTGCCGGTCGAGCCAATGCCATGCTATCCAAGCTGGAGGGGGCCTTCGGCAAACTGGAAGATCGAGCCATCGCCCCGGCCACGAAGAAACTGCACGCCTTCGCCAATCAGGTGAATGCCTTCGTCCGAGTGGGAATCCTGCCGGCCGAAGAGGCTGAGCTTCTGCTTGTCGGAGCGATGGGGGTAATCGACCAGCCTTAGGTGTATCAAAGTCTTTCGCTCAGCCACTTGATCGCATCCTCCTGCTTGTGATCTGCAACCCCAAATACAGGGATATCAAGTTGTTCCTTAAGTAATCGGTTCTTTAACTCCCTGATGAATACACCTTGACCGTCCTGTTGTCTGTTATCTAACCATGTACGAGTCACTCCGCATGATGGGCTACCGTTCTTGCCAAGGATGCCAACCACTTCAAATCCTTGAAATAAATATTCATGGAGAGTGAACATGAAATCGTCAATGAGTCTCTGCAGGCGTTGCATTCCTGCAGAATGTTCGAGTCCCACACGCACTTCCCGACGCCCCAAACCTAAACAATAAAGCTCTGGACAGGTCAACTGGATAACACCGACTTGCTCCCTTTGCAGGAAGTCCACCAAAGGGTCAAACATGGCTGGGAAGTCTGCTGCATCAACTATTCGGGCGTTTTGGTTTAGAATGCAATGCGCGACAAATATCACCTTGCCTGAACGAGTGTCTCCGCTCCAATTACGTGAATTTTCATCTTTACCGTGGAATCCACTCTGGGGGATCGAATAGTCTGGTTCTGGTATTGGCGATTGTCCTATCTTGGTGCTGCTTCCCGTAAGCGCAACTGCCGCCATGGGAGATTTAGCAATAAAACGACGTCTCGACATTGAGAGCTTGCTGTTCATTGTAGTTCCTCCTTACAGCTCGATCTTGGTACCCAAGAGATTCAGGAACTTCCGAATCCAATCAGGATGTGCAGGCCAGGCTGGAGCCGTGACGAGATTGCCGTCAACAAAGGCGTTCGAAAAGGTCCCGTTGGGTTCGCACCAGTTCGCTCCGGCGGCCACAACGTCAGGTTTGACGGCGGGGTAAGCCGTGCACTGTTTCCCCTTCAAGACCCCCGCCGCTACAAGAATTTGCTGTCCATGACAGATGGAGGCAATCGGCTTGTCTGCCTGAGCAAAAGCCTGAACAATCTGAATAAGGCGATCGTTGAGTCTCAGGTATTCCGGAGCCCGTCCACCGGGAATCACGAGTGCGTCGTAATCTCCAGGATTCACCTCATCGAAATCTGCGTTCAAATGGAAGTTGTGACCAGGTTTTTCGCTGTAGGTCTGATCCCCTTCAAAGTCATGAACAGCTGTTCGGACGGTGTCTCCCGCCTTCTTTCCAGGGCACACCGCATCCACCTCATGTCCCACCATGAGAAGCATCTGGAAAGGAACCATTGCTTCGTAGTCCTCGACGAAGTCCCCCACAAGCATTAGTATTTTCTTTGCTGGCATCGTACTCTCCTTGGCTGTGTGATTTACTCGACCAAATTATGGCCCGGCGTGAAAAGCAATGTCCAGTCTGTCAAGCAGACTCCCACAGCCGACGGATGGTCGTGCATCTCGAATTTCAAAAGTCGAGGGCTCGCTGCGCGAATCTATTCACGAGACCACCCACGCCCGAAAAAGGAAGATGAACGGTCATACGGTAAGACAACCATCCTTGGTTGTCACTCCGGCGTCGTACCCACGAATGGTTGCCAACGCATGAACGACAAGCAGGGATGCATGTCTTACCGTCAGCCAGTCCTCAACAAGCGATCATTCTTACAAGACCCAGGCCCCAAGACTCTGTCTGCCTGTTTCCATCAGTCCCCGCGGAATGTACACTTGTTCGCGGTTTCTTGTGAATTGTAGTTTGACTTGAACGACTTGAACTTCCACGGGGGTCCTTATGAAACAGAATCTGTGTTTGTGTGCTCTGCTCCTGGTTTCGGTTTTCCTTCTCTCTGGTTGTTCGGACGAGGGGATCACCGATCAACAGCAGATCCGACAGCCCAACGTAGTTTTTATTATGTGTGACGATCTTAATGATTACTCAGGGGCGTTTGGCGGTCATCCCCAGGTGAAGACTCCTAATATCGACCGGCTGGCGAAATCAGCTGTGTCCTTTGTAAACGCCCAGAGCAATACTCCGGTGTGTTCACCATCCCGCAATAGCTTGTTCACCGGAATCTACACGCACCGGTCCAAAGATTTCGGCTGGATACCTCATGATGAACAACCAGTATTGCAGCACGCCAAGACCCTGATGGAGTACTTCCGCGAGAATGGATATCTGGTCGCAGGCAGTGGCAAGCTCCTGCACGTTAACCGAAAGAACCTATGGGATGAGTGGGGAGTGGACATCAACAACTACGGGCCTTTTGCATACGATGGCAAAGACCTCGTTGGTCACCCTTCGGTACCGGAACCGTTTAGGAGTATCGGCCATGTCGATGGTTCGTTCGCCCCGTTGTCTGATGTTCCGGCTTTCGAGGAAACCTCCACAGACGCTGAAAAGCCCGGTTGGCGTTATTCGAAGCAAGACCCAAGATATCTGAACTATGTCGATGAGAACGACCGGGATCTGACTCCCGATGAAATGCATGCGCAATGGGCGGCACAGAAGATACAGGAACTGGACAGCCAGGATGGGCAGAAGCCCTTCTTTCTGGGAGTGGGGTTCGTCAGACCCCACACGCCTTTGTATGCGCCCAAGAGATTCTTCGACATGTTCCCGATTGACGAGATTGAACTCTCGCCGCTCAAGGAAGGTGACGTTGAGGACGTTTACTATCTGAATAATCTGCCTGACACGAGGAAGGGACCTCGTTACTACCGACTCCTGGGAGAGTCCTATCCAGATGTTGAAACCGGACTGAAGCATTTTCTGCAGGCATACCTGGCTTGTATCGCGTTTGTAGATGAGCAAATCGGGATCGTCCTGGATGCGCTGGACAAAAGCAGGTTCAAAGACAATACAATCGTGGTCTTTACCAGCGATCATGGCTGGAATATGGGAGAGAAGGAGTATTTGTTTAAGAATTCGCCATGGGAAGAAAGTACCCGAATTCCGCTGATCATCAGGTATCCAGGAGAATCAGCTGCCGGATCAACGGTGGATCATCCTGTTTCTTTGATTGACATTTACCCAACCCTGGCAGACCTCAGTAATCTGGAAGGGAGCACCGCAAAGAGTGAGTCCGGACCAACGCTTGACGGTTTTAGTCTTCGACCATTCCTCAGCGACCCGGAGTTCCAGGACTGGGAAGGCCCGGAGGGAGCCTTGACTGTTCTAGGTGT
>JAUWTT010000624.1 GCA_030614585.1 Acidobacteriota bacterium | reverse complement strand
TCGGCAGTCGGAGAGGCGGGTGGCGTGCTCGTGGATATGCCCACGGTTGCACAGATCAGGAGAAAGAACAGCGTTCCTCCGATGACGATCAGAGATTCCTTGAGAAGTCTTCTCAACATTAATGGTTCCTACGATATGAATCTGGGGGCGCTTATGGCTCCGGTAAGAAGCCTTCCATTGCCCACACCTCGAAGTTCCTCTGCCCTGCCGTGAAAACCAAGGAGGTCCCATTAGGATGAAGACTCAGTTCGCGCACATGGTCCATCATGGGTCCGAGTTTCCTCGGCTCTCCCCCCTCAACAGAGATCGCCATCAGTGCAAGAGTTTGTTTGTCCGACTCGGTCCCGACCCTCTTCACAAAGAGGATCTGTTGATCGTCCGGCGTCCATACCAGTGCCTTCTTGATAACCAGGGTTTCCGGTTCCTGAACTTCTAATAGTTGATGCGACTCGCCACCGGTTGAAGGCATAATGTGGATTGCTTGAGTTCCCGTTTCCTCATTCTCGAGAATGAAGGCAAAGTACTGCCCGTCCCGGGAAAGCGCCGGACTGTACCACTGGTCCGGTGAAAGTGTCCGAAAAAGTTCCTGTTCGTGACCGGATTCTAAGTCTCGACGGATAAGGTTGCTATTACCAGAAAAGTCGTGTCGTCTGTAGAAAATGGCCTTCCCATCCCGCGACCAAATTAGAAACCGCACGTTCGTCAGTGGCTTGCGCTCAAAAACGGCCGTAGTATCCCCGCTTTTCGAGTCGATCTTGAACACTGCGGAGTGGCCATTCCGGCCTCGACCCACCGCCAGAAAGAAGCGCCCATCTGGGGACCAGCAGGGAAACCCGAAGGAACTGAGCTTTGGTGCGATCTCACGTTCTTCGCCCGTCTCAAGGGTACGCACGACAATCCTGGCGTCGTAATACCAATAATGCCCCGGCAAGAGACTGCGCCGAGAGAGGTACGAAAGATACTTGCCGTCAGACGACCAGTCCGGCATCAGATTGAATCCGACGAAACGCTGGCTGACGCGAATCGGGTTCTCCAGAATCCTGTTTTCCCTCAGGTCCAGTTTCGTGAAGTACACGTCAAACATCCCAGTTTCCAAGCTGAGGTAAAGGGTTCCTGATCCAGTGAAGCCCATCGGCCAGAATCGCCCGATATCGCTCTTGATCAGCTTGGGCCAGCCCTGAGGTGCCCCATTCGCTACTTCTACCTTCCAAAGACCCATAGAACCTGTTCGATCACTGGCGAAAATGACGTGCTTTCCATCCGGCGTCCAGACTGGATGATGCTCATCCGCTGCATGCTGTACGAGTGCGATTTCGTTTTGGGTTTCGGTCGAAAGTAGGAAGATGTCACGAGCTGACTGCTCCGCAGAAGGTGGAAGATCATAGACAACGTATCGGTCATCGGGCGAGAGGCTCATCTTGAGCGGGGATCCCCGATCCATCGTCTTCAGGACTCGAACCGAACCATCTTCAACCGAAATCAAAGCAATCTGAGCCGCACCTTCCTCAGGCCACAGGATTGTCAGAACCTGTTTCCCGTCTGAGGACCAATCATTCGGTTGAACATATCCACGGTACAAGATGCGTGGAGCCGAGCCGTCAACTCCGATGATGCGTAATTCATATCGTTGATCTTCATTGCGCCAAATGTAAGCGATGTGCTTGCTGTCGGGAGAGAAAGTCGATTCATAAAAGGCAAATTCGACAGGATCGGAGAGACTCGCCTCATTCGTTACGTGTCGATTCTCCTCAGTCGCAAGATCGCGAATCGAAAGATCGCCGGTCTCCCAGTCCACAAAGGAGAGGTAACGACCATCGGGAAAAGGTGAACCGACATCGATAGGACCGTCTTCAGCCCAGACCTGACGAATTGTTATTCCATCTGCTTCCACCAGCGGATTAGGAGGATTCAGAATGGGTCCGAATTTAATGAACCATGCCCCAACTAAGACAACTAAGAGACCGATCGCAACGGGTACGGACCGCCGTAGCATTAAGCCATCATTGTTTTTCGGCTCGCGCGCGGTTCGCCAAGCCTCGATTTCGCTCGGATAGGCGTAGACGCTACTACCTTTCCCTTCACCAAGGCGACGTACAGGGAGTCCGGCTGACTTCTCCCAGCGCTGTGCTGTGCGTTCATCTCTCTCCAAGTAAGCTGCGATTTCCTTCCAGGACTGCAAAGGTTGCTCCTGGGAATATGTAACTTGCTTGCTCAATTCGTTGAGTTCTGACTCTCGGTCGTTGGTCATGCTTGCTCCTTGAACCAAGCCTAGACCTCCCACGTGGACGACTGCAAGCGGCAAAAGCCGACATTGGGAGTCTGACGCCATTTGACGGTCCTGATAGTGGAGAATGGGCTCCCGTCAGGGTACCCCTTGGAAAAAATGCCCCAAGATTCTGACGCCTTGCCCCCTGTATCGGAGAATCAATTCCCAATGATTCGATAATACGCCACAGACCTTCAGGGTGCAGCTGAACACTTGGGCAATGGGTGAATTGCTGCTGGGAAGGTCAGTCAAGCAGAGGCAAAGTCACTGCATCCTCAAGTCTCCGAGTTGGGTAACGATCAAGATCCGGATCTTCAGTGACACCGTCATTTGCTCGAGCCGCTTCCGCTGTGGGTGAGGTGGGTGGTGTAC
>JAUWTT010000163.1 GCA_030614585.1 Acidobacteriota bacterium | reverse complement strand
CCGAGTCAAAGGGCGAGCTGGATTCAGTGGTAATGTACGTCGGTACGTACACTCCCAAAGGTGAAGGTATCTACATTTTCAGTCTGGACTTGAAGACCGGTAACATCGTTGAGATCGACACGGTCACTGGACTCAAGAACCCTTCCTTTGTTGCACTCCATCCCACGGGCAGATTCCTCTACACCGTCAATGAAGTGCAGGATTGCGAGGGACAGAAGTCAGGCGCCGTGACGGGCTTCTCGGTGGATCAGGCCTCTGGGAAACTGACCCGACTGAACCAGCACTCATCAGGGGGGATGGGGCCATGTCACTTGTCGGTGTCACACGACGGCAGCCACGTGCTCGTGGCCAACTATGGCAGTGGCAGCGTGGCGGCTATATCTCTGGATGAAAAAGGATTTCTCGAGAGGATTACGGGCTTCGCTCAACACGAGGGATCAAGTGTCGACCCGAAGCGGCAGGTTGCTCCCCACGCTCATTCGATCTGGCCGGACCCTGCGAACCGGTTTGCGCTGGCAGCGGACCTCGGTTTGGATAAGATACTCGTCTACAAATATGACGCTGACGCAGGTTCACTGACTCCAAATCAGGTTCCCTCGGCTGAATCTACCCCCGGTTCTGGCCCCAGGCATATGGCTTTCCACCCGGATGGGCGTTACCTGTACGTCGCTGATGAACTCACTTCGACAGTTTCTGTGTTCCGCTACGATCCGGCCGATGGCACTTTACTGCCTTCCCAAACTGTTTCAATGCTGCCCGAAAACTTCGAAGAGGTGAGTTACGCTGCTGAGATTCTGGTTCACCCGTCGGGCAGGTACGTTTATGCTTCAAATCGTGGTCACGACAGCATCGCGGTCTTCAAGACTGATCCTGAAACCGGGCGGTTGAGTCCCGTTCAATACGCTTCTACCCGGGGGGCCTGGCCCCGGAACTTTGGAATCGACCCGACCGGCAAGTTTCTGATTGCCGCTAACCAGAACTCGGATAATCTAGTGGTTTTCAAGATCGATTCTAAAACCGGGCAGCTGGAATTCTCGGGTAAGGAACTGTCGGTCCCGTCTCCGGTCTGTGTCAGGTTTCTTGCGCTCTCCTCGCTTAAAAGCGCTGTGAACTGAGCCTCGGGTATTGACGCGGAACTTTAAGTTAAAGCCGAAAACAATTAAGATCTGAGTTCTGTTTGTTCCCGGGAAGGAACTGTGCGGCGCGTGATCTTGAAACTTTCAGGTTACAAACATCGTCTCGGAAGAGACAGAGTATTGATTCGACAAGGTGAAACAAGGAGAGCAATCGAAATGATGAAAGTGTTGACTGGAATCGGAACACTTGTTGTAGTGGCGCTGGTTATCAGCTTGGTCTGGATCTCGCCGGTCGCCAAACCTGCTGTGCAGCAGGAGGGAAGTGGAACTGCTGAAGGAGCGGAAGGTCAAAAGCTCTTTATGGCTCAGAAGTGCAACCTTTGCCACGAGGTATCGACTGTCGGGATCAAGGCGAAGACTACTTCCGAGAAGATGAAGGGGCCTGACCTGGTTGGCATAGAGATGGATGCTGCTACCATGGCGCCCTACCTGAAGGGTGAGTCCGAATTGAACGGTGCCAAACACAAGAAGAAAGCAAGCTGTAGCGATGCTGAGTTAAAAACCATAATTGGTTGGGTTCTAGCGCAGAAATAGCCACAGTCTTCTTAGTTTCTTGAATTAACCACCAAGGGCACCAGGGACACCAAGAGTTCTTAGTGCTCTTTGTGCCTTGGTGGTTAGTCTTACCCTAATCGCCGCCGGCACTCATCCAGGATCACGGTTGTGGCGCTGGCCCCGACTCTTGTCACTCCGATAGCTCGAACGGCCAGAAGTCCATCCAAGTCACGAACACCTCCCGCAGCTTTGACCTGAACGTGTTCAGGAGAATGTTTTCGCATCAGTTGAAGGTCGTCCAGAGTTGCCCCCCCCGTGCCATATCCTGTTGAGGTTTTCACCCAGTCGGCGTCAAGTTCACCGCAGATCTCACAAAGCAGGATCTTCTGTTCGTTGTTCAGGTAGCAGTTCTCGAAGATGACTTTGATCTTCTGCTGGTAACCATGAGTAAGGTCCACCAGGTCCCCGATTTCGGACCGCACATAATCCCAATCACCGGACAAGACCTTGCTAATGTTGACGACCATATCGAGTTCTTCCCCCCCATCGTCCAAGGCACGCTGGGCTTCAACGACTTTGACAGATGTCGAGTGGCCGCCGTGCGGAAAACCCACCGTGGTACTTGCCTTGACGGTACTTCCTTGGAGGATTTCAGAACAACGCTTGAGGTAGTAGGGGAGAATACAGACGCTCGCGACATCGTAGTCAAGAGCCAGTTTGCAACCCGCCTCCAGGTCGTCGGCTGCGAGAGTCGGTTTGAGCAGCGAATGGTCAATCATCTTAGAGATATCGGCGTAGGTGTATTCCATATCTGCATCCTCTCTATTCATTGATGAGTCCCTTATTCATTGCCAACGCAATCCCTCCCAGAGTTCCGGCCTTGTCTCCAAGTTGTGAGGGTTTGATCTGAACTTCATCTGGAGGGAACATTCCCACCCGCTTGAGCATTGCGCTACGAACGGTGTCAAACAGGATCTTCCCCATTTGTGCGACGCCACCGCCGAGAACGACGAGATCCGGGTGGAGTGCCGTCACCATATTGGCGACCCCAATGCCTAGAAACTCGGCGGCTTGAAGGATCTCATCCCGGACCTTCTCATCACCCTGTTCAGCAGCTGCTGCGACAGTTTCCGGATTAACCCGGGATGCGTCGCCCCCGGTAATCTCATGTAACCGCGGAGCCATTCCACTCTTCATCAGCCTGACTCCGGCGGCGGTAATTGCCGGGCCGCTTGCCAGGGTTTCCAGACATCCACGGTTCCCACAACCGCACAGTGGACCTCCGGGCAGAATCGTCTGATGGCCGATCTCCCCGGCTGCTCCCATGGGACCCAGGCGAAGTTTGCCATCAATGACAATCCCGCCGCCGATCCCGGTGCCCAGGGCGAAAAAGACCATGGTCAGAGAGGTCCCTTTTCCGTGGCCGAAGGTCAACTCACCCAGCGTAGCCGTTCTGACATCGTTCAGCAGGTATACGGGGTGGTGGATGGCGGGCTCCAGAATCTCTCGCACCGGGACATCTCTCCACTGAGTTGGGAAATTAGGGAAGAACTTGGTGACGCCGGCTCGAAGATCGACAAGCCCCGGGATTCCTATTCCCACTCCTTCCGGTTCCTCGCCGCTTGCTTCCTCCATCTCCTTAACGAGGTTAGCCATCCGATCGAGGACCGCGTTCGGTCCCTCGTGGGAGCAGGTCGGAGTTGACTGTGACAGTAGGATTTCGCCATCCTCACGAGCGAATGCGCACTTAATGTTGGTGCCGCCCAGATCGATGCTGGCAAAAAGTCGACTCATCAGGACCTCGTTGGAATGAACTGACGCAAGTAGGTCAGACTTTGCCTGAGCGATGCCTTTCTGTCAGCCAGGCTTCCCTCATAGGCCCTGTCGTCAACCTATACACATACCGGGCCTCGATATCCCGTGTCTCCCAGAACCGTGAAGAACTTACCCCAATCCACCTCTCCCATGCCGGGAAGCTTCGGGGTATGGAATTGGAGTGGCGTGCCCAGGATTCCGACCTGATTGAGCCGGTGATGATCGAGCCTGACATCCTTGGCGTGCGTGTGGAATATGCGATCAGAGAACTCCCGAAGCGCTTGCAAGTAGTCAATGTGGAGCCAAATCAAGTGAGATGGATCGAAATTGAGTCCAAAATTAGGGCTTTGAATCTCGTCAAACATCCGAGTCCAGATATCCGGGCAGTAAGCCAGGTTCTTCCCGCCTGGCCACTCGTCATTCGAAAAGAACATTGGACAGTTCTCAATGCCAATTCGAACTCCCTCGCCTTCGGCATATTGGATAAGATCTTTCCAAGTCTCGCGAAATCGCGGCCAGTTGTCTTCAACAGACTTTGTCCAGTCTCGACCAATAAAGGTATTCACTAGGTTCACGTCCAGAAGGCGGGCCGCTCGAATCACCTGCTTCAAATGGTCCACATAGACAGCTGCTTCCGAGAGGTCAGGCGCCAAAGGATTTGGATAATACCCCAGCCCACTTATTCCTACGTGTCGTTCCTCTGCTGCATCCTTAAGGTCTTGTGCCCCATCCTGAGTGAGTCCTGCGACGTCAATATGGGTAACTCCAGCATACCGGCGTTCCGCTTTCCCTTTCGGCCAGCACATCACTTCGACACAGTCGAATCCTTCGGTTTCGGCGAAGTTAAAGACCTCTTTGAACGATAAATCCGGCAAAATTGCGCTCACAAACCCTAGCTGCATATTAATCCTCCTCAGTTAGTACCCATTGTTCAGTTCGGTGACTCTTCAGTATAGCTCCACATCGGAAGGCCCATGCGCCCGAGGGCTTCCACACGGACGGGACCGATGAAGCCGGCCCCCACGACCGCGATGCCCATCTCATGAATGGACATCAGCACCCTCCTCTACGATTTTGCCCACTGGTTCGGGAGGTTTGCTCGACCAGTACGAGGCCAGCATTGCTCCCGACATGTTCATCCAGGGTCCGAAAATGGCTGGTGGTATCGCTGCCAGGTCACTCTTGAGCACTTCGATGGCCAATCCCGAGGCCATTCCACCATTTTGCAGGCCAACTTCTATTGCCACCGTTCTTGAGTCGACCTCATTCAGTTTCAAAAACCGAGCACCCCAGTAGCCAAGAACATAGCCGGTGAAATTGTGAAGGATAACTCCAGCCAAGATCGCCACCACGAATCCTCCCATCAGGAGTGCGTCTCGAGACAGGGAGGTGATAATCGCGATTATGTAGCAGATGGAGAACATCGAAACGTAGGGGAGGCCTTTCATGATGAAATCGGAAAGCGCGGCCATGCTCGCGTGAGCTTTTCCCAGCCGGGTCAGGATCATGTTCACTACCAGCCCGGCGACGATCGGGACGATGATCATCTTGATGATGGCGAACATCATGGCTAGGAACTTGACTTCGACGTAGGTCCCAGCGAGCAGGCTCGTCATGGCAGGCGTCATGATTGGGGCGACCAGCGTCGAACACGCGGTCATCGTGACCGAAAGCGCTACGTTCCCGTGGGCGAGATAGGTCATCACATTCGAAGCAACACCACCAGGGCACGAGCCGATCAGGACCATGCCTGCTGCCGCCTCCGGGTCTCGGGTGAAAACCATTGCCAGCAACTTCCCGACGAAGGGCATCACCGAGAACTGCAACACGATCCCGATGATCACGGCCCTCGGCATTGTCGCCACGCGCCTGAAATCACCCACCGTCAACTGTGTACCCATCCCGAACATGATGATCTGGATCAACGGCACAATCAGAGCTCTCAACTCAAAATCAAACCAGGTCCTGAAAGCGAGGGGGTAGAACATCGACGCTGTGACGAAAGCTGCTACCCAGACCGTGAAGGCGAACGCGGAGTATCTCTTGCTGCTGCCAATGTACAGTGCCAAGAGCGTGAACGCGGAGATGAGTACAGGGGCAATCCAGGTTGTCAATCCGGCGCCCAGCATGACAGCCACTGCCACGAAAGCCGCCAAAGCCAGTCCGGGAAAGAATGTGCGGAGGTAGAATAGAGTCGATTTTTTAACGCTCATGGCTCTGTCTGGGGTTCCCGGGGGAGGTGCACCAGCCATCAATCATCCTTTCAACTACAAGTCCGTCTTCTCGTGCCAGTGATTATTGCCGACTCTGGGACGAATTTAAAGGACCGTGTGGAATCATCGCCACGACGCAAGAGCTCTGTTTTGATGCTTCTGCTGCGTCTTCACGTTCCTGGCGTGAAACAGCTTTGTCTCACGCCAAGCCGCCAAGGTGTTTCACGCCAAGAACGCAGAGAGAGCAAAGGGAAGTCTGGCTGTCTCAGCACGGGATTTTCTCTTATTATTTAGACCGTTAGCGACCTTTGCGGACTTTGCGTGAGGTGTCCGCTTTTCAGGGTAAGTCCGCATTCTCGACATTAGACATTTGTCATTCATCATTTCACAACCGTCAGGCTCAGATTCATGGTGTCAGGTGCAAGGTTTCGGATTGAGGATGCTCGAAGGGCCGGCCTAGCCCGTTCTTCCAACCCGTGCACCCGGATCTTCGCGATGGCGTCAGCAGGTAATCTGCTGATTTCAACGGATAGGTGCGATGCCAGTTGGGGTGCGTTCATGCCTGTTGCCTGGATATCCACTAACTCCATTGGCCTGGTGGCTAACGGGTGGAATGTCCAGCTGAGACGGGGCCCCGAATCCGGCTGGCTCAGTTCAATGTGTAAGATCAGGTAGCCCTTTTGCTCGTCTCTTTCGGCGAAGGACGTTCTCTCGGTAGAGCCGGGATAAAGAACGGGCGTCGGAATAACATGGCCGGACAGATCTTCTGTCAGAACCTGAGCCCTGTGAATGTGGCCTGAAATGACGCCCTGAAATCCCTGTGGGATATTTTTCAACGCGACGACCTCTGGTCCTTTTCGGAAAGTGTAGCCAACCGGCCCTACAGTGGCGCCTTCGAAAGCCTGGTGCACACACAATAGAAAGGCATCTGCGGCATGTTTCTTCCACCCGGTCCGCTGCACCAAGTCTCCAAATTGTTCCCGAACGGAGTGACGAACAAAAGGGAAGCCGGCCAGCGCTGGTTGTAGGGCTCTGCGAAAATTCGAGAAAAAGTCCGGCCCACGTCTTCTCCTTTTGACTCGAGGTCTGAAGGGCAGATCGAATCCGAGATGAGTGTCGGAAAGGAAGAGGATTCGTACTACAGCCAACTGAGTACCCTCGCCAGTTCCGCTTCTGTGAGCGTGCTTCTTTCACCCAGCCTGAGTTCGATTTTGCGACGACTTCCAGAAAGGCGTTTCAATTCGGTCGTGAGGATGCTCAAACGGTCGTAGGTTGCAAGATCGAAGCACTTTTGCCGATCCGCTGACCGCCTCAGGTGACCAGGCGGCGGTGGCTGGTCCCAGCTCAAACGGTTTCGGTTGGCAATCTTTCCAGCGCGGATGATGATGAGATTCTTTCTTGCCGAAGACGATGAAGCCGTCTGCCAGGCCAGCGAACACTCGGTGAGCCAAGTGAACCACCTGGCCCGCCGGAGCAGGTGGGCAGCGCGTAAGGTTAGAGACTCGAGAAGAGAAACTACTCGCTCAGGATTCCATTCCGTGCTTTCTTCGGGTGCTTCACTGAGACCTTGATCAACGTCTGTCGCGTTGGTGGACCCTTCTTCCTTTTGGTCTCTTTCCAGCTGACGTATCCTCCATAACTCGAAACCGAGAGATGATACGAGCCGCACCAGGGTCGGCTTGGTTTCGAAGCGACTGTGCTTAATTCTGAATTCTCCGAGTCCTGAAATAAGCGACGCAACGTCTGGTCCGCGATCCTTTGGGAATCCCAGCATATCTGCGTTAAAGAAGTCATTTGGATGGGAATCCTGGGACGATTCGCCGGGCTCCCAGAGGTAGGGCAGAAGCCGGAACGCCTCTGATGAAGGCACTGGCCCGAATCGATGGAATCGGCTCGGTTTGGAGTCGAAGTGCTTCATATCAGCAGTGCAGAATTCGATTACCCTGTTCGTGTCTCTCAATGCCACGTTATAGGGCGGGGAAAGATCTTTGATCTCGTCTGATTCAATCAATGCTGCTTCCAGAGCGGAATCAGTTGTACTTATGTCAATGTTGCGAGCCTGGGTCAGCATTTCCAGGATGTGCTCTGCATGCCGTGTCTGTTTCTGGAAGTAACTGTTAACTCGTCTCCTGAGCGAGGTGGATTTCCCAACGTACAGGACATCGCCGTTTGAACGAAGCATTCGGTACAGTCCGGGGCGGTCCGGGAGCGCGAGACGAACCCTTGGATCCATCGGGTATTTACGTCTTACCTTCGAGACTGCGTAGTGAGCCAGCCATTCGCGCAACTGCTTGAGATCACTGATTCCGTGTTCCTCCTCGAGCATCTCGACGCATTCATTCCATATGATCGCTGTTGCCACCACATGATGGGCACTTCGCCTTCGTTCAGGGACAGAGTGCCCCAGATATCCAGAGACAGCTCTAAGTCCACGCCTGGGTAGTTG
>JAUWTT010000022.1 GCA_030614585.1 Acidobacteriota bacterium | reverse complement strand
AGTGTATACATCGGCCACTACAGGAGCGATTGAAGGCGCGCCCGGCCTTTTCGACGTGACCTTGAAATCAGCAGGAAATGGGAAGCCGGCTGATGAAGTGCTGGTCCAGTTTCGAGTGGGCGCAGTCATTCAGGCTACGGGCTGGACTCCAAAGGACCCGCGCGAGGATCTGGAATATGGAAAGCTGGATGACGTAATCCGAAACGTAGACCTGGAGGCTTTGGTTAAGGAGAAGGGGCGCATTGTCCGGCCGTCTGATGGCAAGGAAGTGCAGAGCATTGCATTCATACAGTGCGGTGGCCTGCCCAGGAAAGAGCACCATTCCTACTGCTCCTCGATTTGCTGTCTTACCACCCTCAAGCAGGCTCTGTATCTGCGTGAAAGCGGCGACGATGCCAAGGCATACATTTTCTACGAGTTCATTCGAACTCCTGGCCAGTATGAAGACTTCTATCGAAGGGTCCAGGAAGATCCCGGCATCTTTCTGACCAGGGGAGAAGTCGTTGACGTGACGCGCAATGAAGATGGTGGACTTACAGTGGCGGCCCGCAACACCCTGCCGGGCGAACACATCCAGGTGAACGTCGACCTGGTGGTTCTCGCTGCCGGCATGGTACCCAATTCAGCCGATGGTGAGGCTATTCGGGCGTTGGAAGATGCCAAGCTTACGGTCACTGAGGGCAAGTCCGGGGCTCAGCAGAAGGAAGCGGCCGAGAAGGTGGAGCAGCTCGCGAAGCACGACGGAACCGAAATACTTAATCTGGCCTATCGTCAGGGGCCCGATCTCCCGACTCTTGAATACGGTTTTCCTGATTCGCATTTCATCTGTTTTCCTTATGAAAGCCGGCGCACGGGAATCTACCCCACCGGTGCCGTACGTCAGCCCATGGATGGCCTTGCTGCCAGAGAGGACGCCGGAGGGGCTGCTTTGAAGGCGATTCAGTGCATCGAGATGACCTCCAGGGGAGAAGCAGTCCATCCCCGCTCAGGGGACAAATCGTATCCGGACTTCTTCCTTCAGAGATGTACGCAGTGCAAACGCTGTACTGAAGAATGTCCTTTTGGCGTGCTTGATGAAGACACCAAAGGTACGCCACTCCTCAGGGCGACTCGGTGCCGTCGCTGTGGCGTCTGTATGGGTGCCTGCCCCGAACGTATCGTCTCATTCAAGGACTATTCCGTGGACATGGTGGCCTCCATGATCAAAGCGGTCAATGTCCCGGACGAGTGGGACGAAAAGCCGAGAATCGCCGCTTTCCTCTGCGAGAATGACGCTTTCCCCGCCATGGACCTGGCCGGTCAGCACCGGATCCAGTACAGCCCATTTGTGCGTGTGATCCCAGTGAGATGTCTCGGATCATTCAATCTGGTCTGGGTAACAGAGGCCATTTCGGCCGGCTACGACGGAGTCATTCTGATTGGCTGCAAGTACGGCGACGATTATCAGTGCCACTTTGTGAAGGGGAGCGAGTTGGCAGCCTCCCGCCAGAAGAACGTCAGGGAGAAGCTGGAACAGATGTCGATGGAGAACGAGAGGGTCGAACTGCATCAGCTCGAGATCTCGGAATATGAAAGGATCCCCGAGATTTTCGACAACTTCGCGGAGTTGATCGAACAGATTGGGATGAACCCGTTCAAGGGACTGTAATAGACGTGTAGCAGTGTGCGGTAGTCCGCAATTAGGGCCGACTGAGGAGATAGACAATCGGAGGTGCGATGGAGACTGCTGAAAGAACGTCGCAAGTAGAACAGGCAGCTGAGGCGCAGGCAAGTCCGCAGATCGCTCCTGCTGAAAACGGCAAGCCCGTCTTGATCGAACCGGACCTGGATTTCATCCGCTTGCTAAACACGCAGGGGGCAGCTTCTTTCAAGAAGTGTTTCCAATGCGGAACCTGCTCCGCAACCTGTCCTATTTCCCCGGCCGCTAATCCCTTTCCGCGCAAGGAAATGGCATGGGCCTCGTGGGGAATGCGGGACCGTCTCCTTAAAGACCCGGATGTCTGGTTGTGTCATCACTGCAACGATTGTTCAACGCAGTGTCCGCGAGGTGCGCGGCCGGGTGACCTCCTGGCCCTGATCCGTCGCGAGGTTGTCGTCCATTATGCTGTTCCGCATTTTCTAGCCAGGTGGGTAAATGACCCAAGGTACGCTCCACTACTTCTGGCTATCCCAGCTGTACTCCTGGGCCTTGCCCTGATGGTAAGAGACCCGCTCCAGGATGCGCTCGGCATCACCGAAAACACGGGTGATAAAATCGTTTTCTCCTTTTCCAGCGTGTTTCCCCACTGGCTCTTAAACACCCTTTTCGGCTTCTTTGGGATTCTGGCCCTGGTCGGAGCATTTGCGGGGGTTGTGAGGTTTTGGCGAGCGATCAAGGCAGACCGACCCGATCAGATCTCAACACCGGTTAAGGGGATGGGTGCGAGCATCGTAGCGGCGCTGAAGAAGGTCATCTCACACGAGAACTTCACTTCCTGCACCACGGCTCGAGCACGATATCCAGCCCATCTCGGAGTCTTCTTTGGTTTTCTGGCCTTGTCCCTGGTCTCGATATGGGTCATAACAGCGAAGTTCAACCCTCTGATATCAAGTGATTTCGTATATCCCTTCAGCCTCTTGAGCCCCTGGAAGATTCTGGCAAACCTGGGAGGTTTTGCGCTTCTCCTCGGCTGTACGTGGATGATCTATGACCGTCTCGAGTTCAGCGACAATGCCGGCGAGAGCAACTACTTCGACTGGATCTTCATCTGGACACTCTTTCTTGTGGCCGTCACGGGGTTCATAACCGAAGTCATGCACTTCCTCCGTCTGGAACCCCATCGGCACGTCGCGTATTTCATACACCTGATGTTCGTCTTCACGGTATTGATCTACCTGCCTTATTCCAAGTTTGCCCACGTAATCTACCGGACAACCGCTATGGTTTTCGCGGAGTATACCGGTCGGAACTGGGGAGTCCAGGCTTCCACCGCCCCTGGCAATGGGACGAGTGGATCTGAGCGAAAGGAAAGACTCGACAATGGCGAAGAATAACTGTCTCAGGCAGAGACGGGCTTTCTGTCGTCAAGCAACTCGATTGTCGTGCGACGGAGATCAGATATGAGTATTAAGGGGGTTTGGGCGACACACCGAAATGCCATTATTGTGACGGTTTCTACGCTCGTCATACTGTTTCCCATCGTGTACAGCGCCGCCTCGTCGATATTGATTCAGACACCCACCCCTTTCCTGGAGTTGCCCGATGAAAAATACCAGGAATGTGTCAAAGACAAGGAATACATGCGGTTTCACCACATGGATCTCTTGAAGGAGATTCGAGAGGAGTTTGTACGCTACGGAAACCGGGGAGACGTCTCACTGGGCAGCTGTAGAGGCTGTCACACGAGCCGCCAGCGTTTCTGCGACCGGTGTCATAACTCTGTCAGCTTAAGTCTCGACTGTTTTGGCTGTCACTACTATCCGGAGCCGGACACTGCCAGTTAGGGGGGGAGGGAGATTCTTTATGGATAGAAGAAAGTTCCTTAAAGCGAGTGGCATCCTGTTGTCGGGAACTGCCTGTGCACCTGGGCTGCCCCTACTGACCGGCTGCAGTTCGACTCGAGCGGACAGAGAGAGGACTCTGTCCAAGTACAAGTGGGGAATGGTGATCAACCTGGAGAAATGCCGGCCGGACTGCGATGCATGTATGGTCGCCTGTAGAAAAGAGAATAACGTTGCTTTTCATGGCGACAAAAGGTGGGATGTCCATTGGATCAGAAAGGTCAACGTCAGGGAGAAAGATTCGCCTGATACGGCCGGAAAACCGGTACCCCTGCTCTGTAATCACTGCGAGGATCCCCCGTGTGCGCAGGTCTGCCCCGTACAGGCTACCTACAAACGCGATGATGGAATTGTCATCGTAGATCATCACAGGTGTATTGGCTGTAGATACTGCGTGATTGCCTGTCCGTACAATGCCAGATATTTCAACTACAAAGAGAACCCTGACTGGCCCAACAAAGAATATCCCAAGAGATCGCACGGAGTTGCCGAATCCTGCAACTTCTGCGCCCACCTCCTGGACCAGGGAAAGAAGCCCGCGTGCGTCGAAGCGTGTGACAAGATCAATGCCAAAGCACTGTGTCACGGTGACTTGAATGATCCAGACAGTGAGGTCTCCAAGTTGATTTCCAGTAATCCGGTGAAGCGTCTTAGAGAGGATCTGGGCACGGAACCCAAGGTCTACTACATAGGGCTGTAGCTGTGAGACTGTGAGGGAGTAGGATGGAGGTTAAGTTCGCAAGAATAGAGGGAAGGTCAACACCGTTTTATCTGGCAATGATTCTGCTCGCCGTGTTGGGTCTAGCGGGAGTATTCTCAACGTATCTCATGCATGAACATGGCATCTATCTGTCAGGGCTGACCAACCGTGTACCGTGGGGACTGCAGATTGCGATGGCCATTTTTTACATTGGCTTGTCAGCCGGATCTCTTGTTGTATCAGGCCTGTACGGAATTTTCGGTAAGATGGAGTACAAGCCATTCGCAAGGATAGCAGCCTATCTTGCCATGCTGTTTCTGATCGCGGGCCTGCTCTCCATCCTGACGGATCAGGGGAGGATCGACAGGGTTTTTGTCGAACCATTTACGTATTTCAATGTTCAATCGATGTTTTCGATAAACCCTTCACTCTATTCCGGCCATATCTTGATCTGTGTCATTTACCTGTGGGCTCTCTTCAAAGAGAAGGGCCGCTTGACCAAGATTGTTTCTTTGACTGTCTGTCTTTGGGCGATTGGCACTCACACCGGCACGGGTGCGATTTTCGCTTTCGTCCCCAGAGAGCTTTACAACTCACCTCTGCTCCCTCCCAGTTTTGTTGCAGCTGCACTTTCCTCCGGTGCAGCCTTGATGATTCTCGTCATCGTGGCGCTGTCCAGAGCCACTCGACGTCCTCTGGACAACGAATTGATCATTTGGCTGGGCCGGCGACTTCTGGTTGTGTTCCTTCTCTGCGCCCTCTACGTCATGCTGATCGAAAACGCCCATCGCGTGTATCTAGTTGAGTCTCGTGAGGCAGGGTTGTTCTTCCTGTTCGGAGGGTTCCACAGTGTGCTGTTCTGGGGTGGGCTAATCATTCTGGGGTCTATTGTCCCCGCCATACTACTCTTCATCCGCAGGACCGGGACTTCGATACCCTGGATTGTGTTCGCGTCATCCCTGGTCGTTTTTGGTGTCCTCTGCGAAAGGTTTCTGATTGTGGTCCCGGGGCTGATTCATCCACCGAACCTTTTCCCGGGAATGGAAGTCACCGGAACGGTACTCGAGGAGGGTATTGCCCAATATTCGATCAGCCTTCTCGAGCTGCTTCAGGCTCTGGGAGTGGCTGGGATCATTGGATTCGCTTTCTTACTGGGCTTGAAGGTGCTCCCCCTGGCTCCTACCGAAGCGAGAAGCTCGGTATAAGCTACGCATAGACAATTGAACCACCAAGACACCAAGGACACTAAGAATTCTTGGTGCTCTTGGTGTCTTGGTGGTTAAGTCTTCAAAGCTGAGCAGACTACCCGATCAGTTCCTTGACAGCTTCAATCAACGCCTCGGGATCGATTGGTTTATCGATGAACTTTTCGGGCCGTACCAAGCCTTCGTCTCTCATTTGGACAATCGCTCTCTTCAGACTCTCCCTCAGGCTGTCAAATGGACGCTCGAAGGTATCATCTCCTGCATGACTCTCGTCTTCCTCCAACACATCGGCAACGGCCGTAAGCATGATGACTGGAATATTCTTGTACTTCTCGTTTCTACGGAGTTGTTTAAAGAGCACGAATCCGGTTCGTTTCGGCATCATCACGTCCAGTAGAAGTAGATCCGGATTCGAATCTTCTACTCGCTGAAACCCTTCCTCTCCATCGAAGGCGCTGATCGGCTCGTACCCGTTTTCCCGCAGTGCAACCGATAGGAACCTGACAGTATTCTCATCATCATCAACGACCAACACTTTCTTCGACATCATATTCCTCCTCTCCAAGAGCTCGACCACTGATCGGCAACAACACCCGGAACGTTGCTCCCTGGCCCGGCTCCGATTCGACAGTGATTTTCCCACCGTGGGAGCTCACGACTCGAGCCGTTAGAGCCAATCCCATTCCGGTCCCTTTCTTCTTCTTAGTACTGAAGAATGGCGTAAACAATTTTCTCCGCACCTCTTCAGGTATCCCCTCACCATTATCAATGACTTCTATGTATATGCATCCACCGTTCGAAGCTGTCCGAACCCTCAGCTGTACCTGCGGGATCACATCCTCGCCATATTCCTTCCAAGAGCACGCATCAAGGGAATTTGACAACAGATCCATGACAACCGAATGGATTAACTCGCGATCGCAAGACACAAGCGGGAGATCATCTGCCACATCGAGAATCAGGCTGACTCCCTTCTCCCGGAATCTAGCCTCACTCATTGAATAGAGCTTTTTTAGCAACTCGGACAAGTCGACCTGGCTCAGATCGAGCTTTCGTTCCTTGGCAAAGTTGAGCATGCTTTTCGAGAACTCCGTCATGTGAGTGATCCCCTCCTGGACCATCTCCCATCCTTCGTTCAGCAGCTCTCGGTCATCTTTAGCGAGGCCGGTCTTGACCATGTAAGAGCCGCCCTTCAAGACGTTCAACAGATTCTTGACCGAATGCTGAATTCCGGTCAGAGCCTGTCCAAGCAGCGCCATTCTCTCGGACTGCAGAAGCTGTCGCTGAAGCCGTTTCTCCCTGGTGATGTCTTTGCTGATCCCATAGGTTCCGACCTGAGTCCCGTCACGCCGGCGCAATCTGGAAAGAGTGAGGATCACGTTTCGGACGTGTCCGTCCTTGGTCAGGAAGTGGGTTTCATAGTTGACCACATGATCTGTACCTTCGAGCTGCTCAATGGCCACATCTCGCTCTCGCGGATCGGAAAAGAGCATCTCAATCCGCTTTCCTATGACTTCCTCACGCTTGTATCCGAGACTCCGTTCGGCCCCAGTATTGAATTTCCTTATCAGCCCCTTCGGATCGACTGTGATGATTATGTCGGCCGAATCCTCCACGATTCCCTGCAGATACTCGCGGGTTCTCTTCAGTTTTGTAACACTCGCAGAGAGCTGGCGCGTCATTTCGTTGAATTCAGATGCCAATTCAGCAAATTCATCATTTCCGCCTCCACTAAATCGAAAGTTGAAATCGTGGTGAGTTACTCTCTTAATGCCTTCGGTCAAAACACGGATTCGAGCCACCACCAAGCGCTGAATTGCAAACCAAGCCGCCACCATTGACAAGAGAACCCCAATCAGGACGGCGATCGCTGTCTTGAAGCTGTGTTCAGCAACGAAATCACCCACTCTCTCGATTGAGTAGTCAGACTTCAGAAAGCCGAGCGGGCGATCATTAGCGGCCGGAACATGGCACTCTGAACCACCACAGGTCTCCCCGACATTAATCAGGGTAATAACAGAGAGCGCCCTCGTCCCGTCAGCAGCCTCAACAATTCGGTCCAGGCCGTCTTCACCCACGATCCGGACGGTCTCCTGGCCAGGGATGTGGCACTCTCTGCACGGCCAGGAATCCTGTTCGATGGTCCGATCATCCGACTCTGCAAACGAAGCCAGAACTCGACCCTCGTGTGAGACTAGCTGGATATCCTTGTAATCGGGATTGTCCTGTGCGATTCCCTCCATGAGGCTACTGATGCCTTCCACGTCTCGAGTGGTCATGAATCTGTGGAGGCTGTGGAGGACTGTTCTGGCGTGCATCCTCGTAACATTGCGAGCGGCGGCTAATGCTACCGCACGGTCATCCAGGCTATTGACATATGCGTTACCGGCCAATACCAGCACGATGATGGCGGAAAATAATCCGCTCACCTTCCATGCGACTCGGCTTCTCTTGAACATGTGTCCTCGAGCTCCATGCCCTCTCTAGCGGCGGGGTTCAGTGTTCACACGGACTCTTTCATTCTTGGTCCTGAGGCTCAGAAAGTCAAATGATCATTCTCAATTTGGGACAGTGAAGCTGCGGAGAACGCATTCTGCATGTAGGGTGAGTCACTCCGGCAAAGCCGACGCCGGTTTGGGAGGCAAAGAACCCCACGGTCCCATGGGCAAATTAACCCATTTCAGTGAGTCTATTGCCCCATCAAAGGCACCTCAACCACTGTCTGAAATTCGTAACTTCGCTTGTCAGGCTGGGAGACCAACTGAGGTATGTAAATTGCTTTAAGTTCGGAGGAGGTGATGGTACGTCTGCGGACGTAGAGAGACATGTTTTTGAAAAGAGTGTTGTGTATTCGTCTATCAGATAATTCTTAAACCAAAATCACGAAGGGAAGGGGAAAATGCCAAGTTATGTGAATCCCGAGAAATGTGACGGATGCAAGGCATTGGACAAGACTGCCTGCCAGTACATCTGCCCGAATGACTTGATGGTCCTGAACGACGAGACCATGAAGGCATACAACAGAGATCCGTCGATGTGCTGGGAGTGCTACAACTGCGTCAAGATTTGTCCGACGCAGGCAGTTGAAGTCCGAGGCTATGCTGATTTTGTGCCCCTCGGCGCCACTGTTACGTGCATGAGAAGTACCGACGCCATAATGTGGACGTTGAAGTTTCGCAACGGAACGCTGAAACGCTTCAAGTTCCCGATCCGCTCAACTCCTGAGGGCTCGGCCGTCCCTGATGGCGGATGGAGCACCCCCAGCGACGATTTGAGTAGCACCGCGCTCTTCACTGAACCGGAGTCGTTGGGCCTCTCGGAGGTTGCCAAACTCTAACTTGTGCCGTCTGCCTGCGTTTGGAATTCTGAACGCAGCGCCACGCGTATGCATTCTGGCAACTTGGAACGAGTCGAGAACAGTTGCCGGCAATGACGAGGAGAAAGAGTAATGAATGTTAATGATTTCGAGACTGTAGAAGTCAGTACTGATCTGCTGATCGTCGGCGGAGGCATGGCGGCTTGCGGGGCAGCTGTTGAGGCAGCCCACTGGGCCAAACAGAACGGCCTCAAGGTCACCATGGTTGACAAAGCGTCTGTGGATCGAAGCGGCGCAGTGGCCATGGGCCTTTCCGCCATCAACCAGTATGTGGGTCTCAAGGACGGTGAAAACACGCTTGAAGACTATGTGCGCTATGTCAAGAATGACCTGATGGGTATTGCCCGTCATGACTTGGTCGCCAACATTGCGCGCCACGTTGACTCTTCTGTTCATCTGTTCGAGAAGTGGGGCCTCCCCATCTGGACAGATGAAGATGGGAAATACGTGCATGAAGGACGCTGGCAGCTCATGATCAATGGTGAGTCGTACAAGGTGATCGTGGCTGAAGCTGCGAAGAATGCCCTTGGAATTGACAATATCTATGAGCGCATTTTCATTGTCGGTCCGTTGATGGATGGCGACAAGGTGGCCGGCGCGGTTGGATTCAGCGTTCGTGAGAACAAGTTCTATATCTTCAAAGCGAAGGCTGTTCTGGTCGCCATGGGTGGCGCAGTACACGTGTTCAAGCCCCGCTCCTCCGGAGAGGGCCTTGGACGAGCCTGGTACCCACCCTGGAACTCTGGTTCCAGCGCCTACTTCACCATCAAGGCCGGCGCCGAGATGACATGTCAGGAAGTTCGTTTTATTCCTGTACGGTTTAAGGACGCCTACGGGCCTGTAGGAGCTTGGTTCCTGCTCTTCAAGTCGACGGCCACCAATGGTCTGGGCGAGAGCTACATGCAGACACGAGCCTCTGAACTGGCAAACTGGGCTCCTTATGGCAAAGTCAAACCGGTTCCCGCGAATCTGAGGAACTACCTGATGTTGCTGGATGTGGACGAGGGGAAGGGCCCGATCTACATGCAGACCGCTGAGGCGATCAAGCGTCTTTCCGACGCTGAGCCAGATGAAAAGCTGCGCCGCCGCAAGCTGAAAGAGCTTGAATCAGAGGCATGGGAAGACTTCCTGGATATGACAATCTCTCAGGCGATTCTCTGGGCCGCCACCAACGTGGCGCCCGATGAGAAGCCCTCTGAGATCGCTGCCGCTGAACCCTATTTCATCGGCTCTCACTCGGGTGCTTCAGGTGCCTGGGTCAGCGGTCCTGAAGATATGGCTCCGGATGAATACAACTGGGGCTACTGCAACATGTCCACGGTTGAAGGGCTCTTCTGTGCGGGTGACGCCTCGGGTGCTTCCAGCCACAAATTCTCTTCTGGATCTCATGCAGAGGGCCGGATCGCGGCCAAGGCTGCGGTTAAGTACATTGTTGAGAAGGGTGCCGAGCCAACTATCGATGCTGCAGCACTCGAAGAAACAAAGCAGACGATTCTGGCTCCACTCGGAATCTTTGAAGAGAAAAGCCCACTCACCACGGACCCGGACATCAACCCGGATTACATTCGCCCCAAGATGTTCATGTTGAGACTCCAGAAGATCATGGATGAGTATGCAGGCGGTGTTTCGTCCCAGTTCAGGACGAGTGATCCACTCCTTAAGAAAGGTCTGGAGCTTCTCGATTTCTTGAGGGAGGACTCCGAAAAGCTGGCAGCAGAAGACCTGCACGAACTGATGCGTTGCTGGGAGAATGTGCACCGAATGTGGCAGGCGGAAGCTCATATGAGAAGTATCCTGTTCCGCGACGAAACCAGGTGGCCTGGATACTACTTCCGAACCGATACTCCCGAGATGAAAGAAGATTGGAAAGTCTTCGTCAACTGCAAGTACGATCCTGCGACTGGCGACTGGGAAATGTTGAAGAGACCTGTCATCGAACTCATTGCGGACTAACCTGAGTCGTCGTTTGACAGTGTCATTTGACACTTCTGAAGAAAAGAACCCGTCCCGGACTCTCTCGTCTGGGGCGGGTTCTTTTAGAAACCAATTTCAATTGTAAGAACAGGAATTGTGAAAAACTCCGACGCTCACTTATGCCCGCATTGCCGGCAACCTATGATGGCGTGGCAATCCCCGGAAAATTCCTCTTGGGGCTATGCAGTGATGCTCGTCTGCTTCAATGACGAATGCCCCTATTACGTACGCGGCTGGCAGTGGATGAGGGAGCGATATGACGTGGCCGCTTCGTATCGACACCGTTTCAACCCCACTACAAAACAGAGCGGGCCCCTACCCGTCTGGTCGCCCACTGCTCACAGAGATGCAATCGTTGAAACGGGGGACCCCATCTAGGATATGACCAAACGTGGCGCCGAGAGCTTGAAGCAGGCAATTCTCAACGACTTCCCCCGCCTCACCAAGGAAGATTCTTTCAAGTTTCGTTGCAGCAAGGATGTTCCCTGCTTCAATCAGTGCTGTGCAGACGTCAACATAGCTTTGACTCCCTACGATGTCCTTCGGATGAAGAATCGCCTGGCAATTTCATCCGGGGATTTTCTGGACCGATACACCGTAATCCCCTTCAATAGTGAACAGCAGTTTCCCGTCGTTTTGTTGCGCATGAACGATGACAAGCGGAAGGCTTGTCCATTCGTTACTCCACAGGGCTGCTCCGTCTATAGGGATCGTCCGTGGGCCTGCCGAATGTACCCGATTGGGGTGGCTTCTCCTGCTGAAGACAACGAAGAGAAGTTCTTTTTCGTGATGCAGGAAGATGTTTGTCAGGGGCATGGCGACGAGAAGAGCTGGACCGTCGGTTCGTGGATTCAGGATCAGGGAGTTACTCCTTATGACGAACTTGGGGAGGAGTTCAAGGAGATAGCCCTCAATGAGTTCTTTCTAAGAGGACGTCACCTGAAACCGGCGCACATGGATATGCTCGTCATGGTTCTCTATGACCTCGACAAGTTCCGCCGCTTCGTTTTTGACAGTAGTTTCTTGGAGCGGTTCGAGGTGGATGATGCGATCGTGAAACAGATTCAAGACAACGATGTCGAGCTTTTGCGTTTGGGCTTCCGATGGCTCAAGTTCAGCTTGTTCGGCGAGAAGACGATGAAGATCAGGGAAGCCGCTGCGAGGGAGGCCGCGAAGAGCCGGGCCGACAGCACTTCTCATTCAGGAGAGAGCAGGACCAATCAATAACCGCAGATAGTTCGAGGTAAGTGATATGAGTGCCAGTCGTAAAGTCCTGGTGATCGGAGGAGGAATAAGCGGCATATCAGCTGCTGTCGAGGCTTCTGAAGCGGGAGCAGACATCCTCCTGGTGGAAAAGAATCCCTATCTGGGTGGACGAGTAGCTCAGATGAATCTCTATTTTCCGAAGCTCTGTCCCCCGGCCTGCGGACTTGAGATCAATCTAAGACGCTTCCGAACCAGCCCGAAGATCCGCTATTTGACTGAAGCTGAAGTCACCAGCATTACTGGGAAACCAGGCGATTATCACGTTTCAATCACCCAGAAGCCCCGCTTGGTCAATGAGAAATGTACCGCCTGTGGAGCATGTGCTGAAGCTTGTCCCGTCGAAAGGCCTGACGAGTTCAACTGCGGGATGGCCAAAACCAAGGCTGCATACCTTCCCTTCCCAACCGCCTATCCGATGCGCTTCGTTATCGATTCTGAGCACTGCAAAGGAACAGAGTGTCAGAAATGTGTGGAAGCTTGCGAATATGGTGCGATCGACCTTGCTGCAGGAGAGAAGACTATCGAGGAGGATGTTTCAGCCGTGATTGTAGCGACGGGTTGGGCACCCTTCCAGGCAGAAACCATCGAAAACTTGTCGTACAGCCAATATGAGAACGTCATCACCAACCTGCAGATGGAGCGTCTAGCGGCACCTGACGGCCCGACTGGTGGCAAGATCGTGACTCCCTCCTCCCAGGACCCGCTCGAGAGTGTGGCTTTCGTGCAGTGCGCTGGTTCTCGTGACGAGAACTATCTCAAACACTGTTCGGGAGTCTGCTGTCTCGCTTCGCTGAAGCAGGCTCGCTATGTACGCGAGCAGTATCCGGAGGCACAGATCTACATCTTTTACATAGACCTTCGGGCGCCTGGTCGGCTGGAAGACTTCCTCGCTGACTCCGAGGAGGACGAGAAGCTCGAGCTCATCAAAGGGAAAGTCGCCAAGATCTATATCAGTGCAAGTGAAAGCAAACTGGTTGTTGAAGCCGAGGACGTTCTTGGAGGCCGGCGCGTCCAGAAACAAGTCGATCTTGTGGTCCTCGCCACAGGTATGGTTCCGAATGTGCCCGAAACAATCGATCAGTTGAGACAAGATGATGATGGATTCCTGGTGGCAGAAGAGGGACCTTCCGCTTTCGTTGCCGCCGGGTGTGTTCGGCGGCCGGTGGACGTAGCTGAGTGCGTTCGAGATGCTACGGCTGCGGCACTCAAGGCTATTCAGTGGCATAGAGGTTGAATCATGGAGCAGAAGACACTTTCGGTCCACTTGTGCGGCGGATGCGAGATCAGCAGTTCAATTGATCTGGAAGCCCTTGCGCAGATTCCTGAGGGCGCCGAGTGCAGCACTCATCCATGTCTTTGCAATGATGAAGGCGTTGGATCCCTGAAATCCGCCATCAAGAGCGGTGCTAATGCGCTCGTCATTGCCGCCTGTTCGCCGCGCTACAAGACGGATGAATTCACGTTCGATAAGTGCTTCGTCGAACGGGTCAATCTCCGGGAACTGGTCGCCTGGAGTCACGAGCCAAACGACGAAGACACTCAGATGATGGCTGAGGACTATTTAAGAATGGGATTGGTCCGGGCTCGGAAAGCGGAACTTCCCGAGCCCTTTGACATCCCCATCGACAAAACGATTCTGGTGGTGGGTGCCGGGACAACTGGTATCGAAGCAGCTACCCAGGCTGCCAGAGCCGGCTACGAAGTTATCCTCGTTGAAAAGAACTCCGACGCGGGTGGATGGCGAAGAAAATTTTCACGAGTCTTTCCCGACAAACCTCCCTACGGCCAGTTGACTGAAACCAACCTCAGTGAACAGATCGCAGAGATTGAACAGGAAGAGAGAATCACCCTGTATACCTCCTCTGTGGTGGCTGGAATTTCAGGTCAACCCGGCCAGTTTGACGTTGACATACGTACCAACGGAGACGTTAATCGTGTCCGAGTCGGAGCCATCGTTCAAGCAACAGGCTGGGAACCCTATGATGCCAATAAGTTGACGCATCTGGGATACACAGACTCAGCAGATGTCGTGACGAACGTCGAAATGGAGGAGATGCTGGCCGAGAATGAGTTGAAGCGGCCCTCTGACGGTAAGCCGATCAAAACGGTTGTGTTCGTTCAGTGTGCCGGGTCTCGTGACAAGGAACACCTGCCCTATTGCTCGACCGTCTGTTGCAGAGTGACGATGAAACAGGCTCTCAGGGCCCGAGAACTCCATCCCGACCTGCAGGCAGTGGTCCTTTACAAAGATATTCGAACACCCGGTCAATACGAGGACCTTTATCGAAAAGCTCAGGATGATGGAGGAATCCTGTTTACGAAAGGGGATGTTCAATCGGTCAAGAACGGCACTGATGGCAGCTTGTCTGTCGATGTGCGTGACACTTTGCTCGGCGAACAGATTCGACTCGATGCGGATCTGGTAGTACTTGCTACAGGAATGGTCCCTGTTTCAGCTGACGGAGAGGCCAACCGGCGCTATCAGGATGCACAAGCGGTGATCGAAGGTGGCAGCACGGGAGCCAAGCTTGTGGCCGCCCAGAAAACCGTTGCTGAATTGGAGCCGTACGTTTCCGAGAGCATTCTGAATCTTGACTACCGGCAGGGCCGTGACACCCCGGTTCTCAAACACCGTTTTCCGGATTCCCACTTCATCTGCTTCCCCTTTGAGTCCCGACGCACCGGGATTTACAATGCAGGCGCCATGAGAGCGCCGGGTGACACCGCTAGTTCCAGGTCGGATGGTGCGGGCGCGGCACTGAAAGCAATTCAGACCGTGGAACTGGCTGCACAAGGGAAGGCCGTCCATCCACGCTGGGAAGACATGTCCTATCCCGATTTCTTTTTCCAGAGGTGCACTCAGTGCAAACGGTGCACCGAAGAATGTCCCTTCGGCGTGTTGGATGAGGACGAAAAGGGAACCCCACAGCTAAACCCGACGCGCTGCCGCCGCTGTGGAATCTGTCTCGGCGCCTGCCCGGAGCGGGTTATCTCCTTTAAGGACTACTCCATAGACATTGTTTCTTCGATGATTAAGTCGGTCGAAATCCCCGACGAATTTGACGAGAAACCTCGACTTCTCGGATTTATCTGCGAAAACGATGCCTACCCTGCTTTAGATACGGCGGGCTTGAAACGACTCAAACACAGCCCCTATATCCGTTTCATACCGGTTCGGTGCCTTGGTTCGGTAAACATCGTCTGGATCGCTGATGCCTTTTCCCGGGGTTTTGACGGAGTCCTGCTGGTCGGGTGCAAATCTGGCGACGACTATCAATGCCACTTCATCAAAGGAAGTGAATTGATGGGGACCCGGAGTGACAATGTTCGCGAGAAACTCACACAGTTGGCCCTGGAAGAGGAACGAGTCCGTATCGAGGAGCTTTCCATCACCGAGTACGACAGGCTGCCGGAGATCATCAATAGTTTTGCAGAAGAGATTGAAGAAATTGGTATGAACCCATTCAAGGGTTTCTAGTTTGAGTGACCTAACGTTCGAGCTGCAGAAGGAACAGAGTACCATGAGTGAAGCCACTGCGATTCAGCCTGATCTCGAATTTGCGCAAGAGATTGTTGACTCAGGCGGCGAAGATGTTCGGAAGTGTTTTCAGTGTGCGACCTGCTCAGTCGTCTGTGCACTCTCGCCCGAAGAGAGACCTTTCCCAAGAAAGGAGATGATCTGGACACAGTGGGGTTTGAAGGATCGTCTTTTCAGTGACCCGGATATTTGGCTTTGTCACAATTGCAATGACTGCTCAGTTCACTGCCCACGTGGCGCTCACCCGGGCGACGTCCTGGCCATTCTTCGCAAGCTGGCGGTAGCCCACTACTCGGTACCGGGCTTTCTCGCCGGGTGGGTAAACCGACCCGCTATGCTTCCCTTGATGGCTCTAATACCCGGATTGCTGCTGGCTCTGGCAGTGATCTTGCGCGATCCCATTGCTTCAACATTTGGGCTTGCAACTCACCACGGTGAGGGAATGCAGTACGCCAACCTTTTCCCCCACTGGCTCTTGATAGGATTCTTCTCCTTCTTCCTGGGACTGGCAGTTCTGCTGGCGGGAGTGGGGGCGATACGCTTCTGGAGAGCGATGAAAAATGCCGATCGAACAGCGGACCGTATTGAGAGTACCAACTCACTCGGTTCCAGCTTTATCACGGTCGTCAAAGACATTTTGACTCATCAGCGATTCAGCAAATGTACGTCTCTGGCGGGTAGAAGGCTGGCTCATCTGACAGCATTCTACGGCTTTCTGGCACTCTTTCTGGTTTCTGGTTGGGCCGTCATTGTTCTTTACGTCATTAATCCATTGGCCGAGACTCCGCTGCCATACCCCTTCCCTTTTCTCGATCCGGCCAAACTGTTTGCCAACGTGGGGGCTCTGGCACTTGTTGTCGGATGTGTTATTGCCATTAGAGACCGACTCAAGGATCGATCGGAGACAGGCAGGAGTACCGATTTCGATTGGATGTTTCTCTGGCTTCTCTTCTTCGTTGGTATCACGGGGATTCTTACGGAGGCGTTGCGTTTTGCTCAAGCGCAGACACCCGGCTATATTATCTATTTCATACATCTGATTCTGGCTTTTATGCTGCTAATCTATCTGCCCTACTCCAAGTTTGCCCACTTGGTTTACCGAACGGTTGCCCTTGTGTACGCGGAACATTCAGGTCGGGGCATCGACAATCGGTCAGAACAACCTGCCCAGTAAGGTTTAGAACGCGGGAACTCCACTATGGACCTCTTGACGATCGAGCAAGTCGAAGATCAGGAATTTGAGATCCAGGTACGCGGCCACCGTGTGGCTAGCGACATGGGTCTGGATGACGATGGGCATGACCTCGGGGCCAGCCCAACGGAACTGCTGGTTGGCTCACTTGGAGCCTGCATCGGTATGTACATAGCCCGCTATTGCAAGGCGATCGACTGCCCAACTGAGGGTCTGGCCCTGTACATGACTTATCAGCTGGCCGAAAAACCGAAGAGGGTCCAGAGTATTGTCATAGATCTGGAACTCCCAAAAGGGTTCCCAGAAGACAGAAAACCCGTCATTCAACGACTCATACACATGTGTCCCGTCCACGGCACTCTCGTGGAACCACCTGAGATCGACATTGAAATCGAGTAGCCGGGTGGGTTGAGTGTGCCATTCTCTCCGGGTTGCTAAGAGGATTTACCACCAAGACACCAAGAGCACCAAGTCAATCCGTGGTCCACTCACTACTTATTACTTACTTCTTACTGCGGTCACTGATCACCGATTACCGATCACCGATTACCGATCACCTCCACTCCCAGTCGATATAGTTCGGTTCGACGCCTTCCATCGCGTTGACCATCAACTCTACGAGTCCACCGTAATAGATGCCGGCCGTCTCCCAGGCGTCGTAGTACCTGATGATATCTCTGATCTGACCTTTGCAGTTACTACAAGGTGCACAGACGTACTTCGGATGCTCAATGTCCATCGGTTCGTCCTGAAACGCTTCGAGTATTTGGCGGAACTTGCGTCGTCCTGGAAGGCGATGTCTCCAATGCT
>JAUWTT010000502.1 GCA_030614585.1 Acidobacteriota bacterium | reverse complement strand
GGATCCTCGGAAGTATGGAGCGCCTACCATTTGGCTCCTGAGTTCTACAGGAGAGGTCTTACGCGAGCCGTTCTGGGGCAATGACTACGATTCCGACCCTCCGGAAATCAACTATGGCTTCCAAGAACTGAGAGAAGCTGTAGCTGCCCAGCTTGAACCGTAGAAGTGTCCTCAAGGTGTCCCGCTTTCACTCCATTTGCCATTCGTCACTGGTCACTGGTCATTTGACATTTGTCACTTGACATTTGTCATTTGTCATTCACGAGTGTCCCATTCGGGCATAGCGGGTGGGTAGATCGTCTTCCGATCGTTTTCCTTCGAGGAAATCGAAGTCGCATCCGAGTGGAGCCTGTGATACGTGGTCCAGGAAAAGTTTGCCGTAACCACTCCTGTAATGTGGTTCTGGAGGTTTCCATTCTGCCAATCGGACAGCAATTTCCTCGTCGGAAACCTGTAACTGGAGTCGCCGTTCGGGAACGTTCAATTCGACAATGTCCCCATCGCGGACGATTGCCAAAGGTCCACCTTCTGCAGATTCAGGAGCTACGTGGAGAACAACGGTTCCGTAAGACGTACCACTCATCCTGGCGTCGCTGAGTCTCACCATGTCCTCTACTCCTTGTTCGAGCAATTTCTTCGGGATTGGCAACTGTCCCCATTCCGGCATCCCAGGCGCCCCTTTCGGCCCGGCGTTCCTGAGCACAAGGACCGACTCCGCCGTAACGTCAAGGTCAGGGCTGTCGATTCGACTCAGCAAGTCCTCACGATTCTCGAAAACAACTGCAGGACCACTGTGTACCATCAGTTCCGGGGTGGCTGCGGTCTGTTTCAAAACGGCCCCTGCGGGTGCCAGGTTACCCTTGAGTACAGCTATTCCTCCCTCCGGGTTCAAGGGGTTCGAAGTTGGACGAATAACGTCAAGGTTGTGAATCTCAGCAGCGGCGATATTCTCCCCAATCGAACGGCCGGTCACGGTGATGGCATCGGTGTGAAGAGATGTTCGAATCTCGTTCATGAGAGCTGGGATACCTCCAGCGTAGAAGAGGTCTTCCATCAGATACTCGCCCGACGGTTTGACATTCACAAGCAGTGGCGTCTCCCGAGAGATACGGTCGAATTCATCCAAACTGAGCTGGATGCCCAGTCGACCCGCGATGGCACACAAATGGATGACAGCGTTTGTTGAACCTCCCATGGACATACAGGCGCGAATGGCATTCTGGAACGCATCTTTGGTCAGAATTTGCGAAGGCCGAAGATCTTCCTTGACCAAATCAACCGCGCGCCTTCCGCTTTCCTGAGCAATCGTCATACTCCGTGAGTCGGCGGCCGGAATATTAGCGCAGCTGGGCAGCGTCATTCCCAGGACTTCAGCGAGGCTGGTCATTGTGGAGGCCGTTCCCATCACCATACAGTGGCCCGAGCTGCGGGACATACAGCTTTCAATTTCGACGTATTCCTCTTCAGTCATCCGGCCTGTGCGGCACAAGTCCCAGAAGCGGAACACGTCGGTACCCGATCCGATTTTCTGATCCTTCCAGCGTCCACTGAGCATTGGTCCTCCAGGGACCATTATTGCCGGCAGATCGGCACTCGCCGCTCCCATCAGCTGAGCGGGGGTTGTCTTGTCGCATCCACACAACAGTACAACTCCGTCCAGAGGATTCCCGGAAATCATCTCCTCGACGTCCATTGCCATAAGATTCCGGTAGAGCATGGCCGTGGGTTTGAGAAGTGTTTCAGCCAGGGAGATGGTTGGGAACTCAAGAGGAAAACCTCCAGCCTCCCAGACTCCCCTTTTCACGGCTTCTGCCACCTGTCTTAAGTGGGCGTTACAGTTTGTAAGCTCACTCCACGAGTTACAGATACCGATCACCGGTTTTCCTTCGAACAGATCGTGAGGAAAGCCTTCTGATTTGAGCCAGGACCGGTGAACAAACGAATAGAGCGATACACCTTCGAACCAACTGCGGCTTCTCAGTTTCATAGGCTTTGTCTCCAATCAGGAAGGCCGGAACTCTTTCGGTGTAGAAGCGAGCTTACTCCTCTTCGGATTCGGTTTCTGCAATGCTGAAACTCCGAAAGATTGTATTGATCATCTCCCGCTGATCAAGGATGTCTCCCAGAGCGATTGCCAGCATGCTCTTTCTGCCCCCCGCGATGAAAGCGAGCTCCCAGTCCACGATTTCACCTTCATAGAGACCGGTACCCTGAGCCCTAAGATGGAGGAGCCCGTTAATTTCTTCGGTCCCTGCCTCTTTCTGCACCTCCGGTTTGAAAACAACTTCTGAGATTTCGTCGAACAGACGTGGTGTGACATGCCCGACGACTTGAAGCTCCGAAGTCAACAGGATCAGCGTGAGGGATTCGTCAGGAGCTTTTGCAACTGTGGACTCTTCGTCGGCTTCAAGCTTCCATGAATCGGGAATCCAGAACTGGACGCCTATCTCCTCATGGACGTAATACTCAGCCAGCGTGAATCCTATTACTGTGAAGAACAATGCTGACGAGAGCGCCAACGAGCGAAAAAACGCCATATTCATGCAAGGCTCCTGTATGGTTTATAAATCGTGAGCAAGTGGTAGCTTTTATCACTGGTGTCCGCTTGACGCAACCGATCGAGCTGCCGTGTCTGGTAAACTTGGACTCCTTTGAGTTTGAATCAGTGCTCAGCCCACAGACTCCCAGAGAGGAGAGCCAGTGAAGATGTCCAGTTTGAGTCGGCCCGAAGCGCGCTTTGCTGTTGACCTGGTCAAGCAGTGCTGTGATCTAGCCGTTGCTGTCCAATCCGATACGGTCGGTGCATTCCTGGAGAAGGAGGATCGATCGCCCGTTACCCTCGCAGATTTCTCGGTTCAAGCTTTGGTGAGTCACCGACTGGCTGAGGCCTTCCCGGAAGTCCCGCTGATGGCTGAGGAGTCAACCTCTCAGCTTCGAGGGCTGGAAGGTGAGCAACTCCTTGAGCGAGTAGCAGGCTATGTCAGGGAGTTCGAGCCGTCAGCCAACTCAGAGTCTGTGCGACGCTGGATTGACCGGAGCCAGTGGCATGGGGACAAGAGCTTTTGGGTTCTCGATCCAATCGATGGAACAAAAGGATTTCTGAGAGGTGCACAGTATGTGGTGGCATTAGCTTTGGTTAAAAACGGGGTAGTGGATATCGCTGTGCTTGGGTGTCCTCGGCTTGACCTCACCCCAGTTACTGCCCCGGGATCTATCGATACTGATCCATCCGAGGTGGGCTCTCTGCTATTTGCGGTTCGAGGCGAGGGCGCGTGGCTCACCTCGTTGGATGGCGAAGCTCTTGTTCAGCTCCGGGTCTCAGATTGCGAGGATCCGAAGCATACAGTTGCACTACGGTCTTTTGAGTCTGGCCATACGGATGGATCCTGGTTCGAGCGGGTGGTAAAAGACATGGGGATCGAAAATGATCCGATTCTGCTCGACAGTCAGGCGAAATACGCTGTTTTGGCAGGCGGGTACGCCGGATTGCATTTGCGCCTGATCTCACCTTCTACGCCCGATTACCGCGAGAAGATATGGGATGTTGCAGCTGGAGCACTGATAGTTGAGGAAGCGGGGGGAATGGTCACTGACTTAGCCGGCAAGAAACTGGATTTCGAAACCGGATACCGGCTTGAAAACAACCAGGGAATCTTGGCCTCTAATGGGAAGCTGCATGAGAAGGCGCTCATGAGCCTACAGGCTACGAAGCAGAACTGAGGTAAGTCAACCACAGCCCAAGCCGGATAATTCTAACCACCAAGGCACCAAGGCCACCAAGAATCAAAGGTCTTCCTTGGTGCGCTTGGTGTCTTGGTGGTAACTCTTG
>JAUWTT010000052.1 GCA_030614585.1 Acidobacteriota bacterium | reverse complement strand
GTCGAGTTCTGAAGCCGCTTGAGAATATTCCGGTGTTCAGCTACTTGCTCCAGCGGGGCCGTTGTCGTGGCTGTGGCGAGCGGGTTAGCTGGGTTTATCCCTTCGTCGAAGCGATTACGGCTCTCTGCTTCCTGCTCCTCTTCCAGAAGTACGGATTCACCACACCTCTGTTTGTGAACGCTCTGTTCGTGAGCCTTTTGATTGTGCTCGTTTTCATCGATCTGTTTGAGAGGATTCTGCCCAACGTCATCACATTAGGGGGAACACTTATCGGGTTCCTGCTCGCTCCGCTTCAGTCTTCAGAGTTTTTTCAAGGGCCAGGTACCTTCTGGGTCGGAAATAGCTGGCTTTCAAGTTACGTGAATTCATTCGCGGGAATACTCTTTGGCGGAGGATTCCTGTGGGGCGTGGCATATCTCTATTTCAAGCTGCGTAAGAGGGAAGGCCTGGGTTTCGGTGACATCAAAATGATGGCGATGGTGGGAGCCTTTGCCGGCTGGAAGGCGGCCTGGCTGACAATTCTTGTAGGCTCTCTGCTCGGTGCAGTTGTTGGTGGGGCCTTCATCCTTCTGTTTAGCAGGGGACGGCACTATGAACTGCCCTTTGGGTCCTTCCTGGGTTTGACCGCGATTACTGTCTGTATCTACGGACCTGAATTCCTGAAGTGGTATCTCGGATCCCCACCTGGTGTTTCGTAGTTTTTCTTCTTCGGACGTTATTAGTCAGTGAAATGCATAACGTCTCAAAGGAGGAAAACAAATGCACAACAAATGGTTACTGACAGTTGGCTGGATAATGGTACTGGCCCTGTTCGCCGCTCCCATGCCCGTCCTGGCCCAGGACGGAAACAAAATCGATCTCAATCGAGCTGACGTGGAAGAGCTTGACACCCTTCCAGGAATTGGGCCGGCGATCGCGAAGCGGATCGTAGACTATCGCGATGAGAATGGACCCTTCAAGAAGGCAGAAGATCTCATGAATGTCCGTGGGATTGGCGAAAAGAAGTTTCTTGCTCTGAAGGATCAGGTTGACCTCTCGGCATCTAAGGAGCCGGAACCTGAGAAGGAGCCAGAGGCTGAGAAAGAGCCGTAATCCTTCCGGTGTTGTCTCAGGGCAGGGGGCTGCGGCCCCCTGGTCGATTCTCTCCCATCCTCTGGCCCGCACTTCACACAAAGTGCCTCTCATTTCGAACTTCAACCCCCGTCCCTTGCTCCAGCAGCCTCCAGACCCTTCTCTGCTGGTAAGTCCCCGGCAAATTCTGTAAATTAGGTGCTCGCAGCAGCCTTGGCCGTTTGATCGGTGGAAGGCTTGCTGATCAAACTGCGGCAGAGAGAGCGGGCTTCGGATTTTGGCGAGTTGGCCATTCGGGTAACACGCCGCAGAAGGTCCGTTTGATTTTGTTGTTTTTCGCTTGAACCTGAGTTCCGAACAACTGGAGCCTTTGCGAGTTTCCACGAAGAAGTCATGAGTTATTTTTTTGAGGGGGTTGTAGCTCCCATAACAACACCTTTTTCCGCTGATTGGGAAGTCTCTTTAGATGGTCTCCAGAAAAATCTGGATCAATATCGGACCGCTCCTCTGGCCGGAGTACTGGTATTGGGTTCGACAGGTGAGGCTGCCCATCTTTCGGTTGAGGAGAGAGTTAATGTTTTGAAGACCGCTGCCGAAGTCTGGCCGGAAGACAAGAGGCTCCTGGTTGGGGTTTCGTTCGCGGCTCTGAAACAGTCACTTGATTTTGTCGAGAAGGTTGCGCCGTTTAGGACAGATGGGTTGTTGGTGAGCGTGCCCTCTTATTATAAAAGCCGGATGGACGCTCGGGCACTGGCAGATTACTTTGTCAGTCTTGCCGAGGAAGCTCCCTCGCCACTTATGCTTTATAACATCCCGCGCTTCTCCGGAATAGAACTAAGTATTCCTCTCGTCGCTGAGCTGGCCCAGCACGGAAACATAGCTGGGATCAAAGACAGTTCGGGGAACTTGATCTATTTACAGAAGATTCTGGCTGCCACTGCAGGGCAAAATTTTCAAGTGATTAGCGGTTCGGCTGAAACCTTTGGGCCTGCTTTAGCGTTGGGCATTAAAGGAGGCATCTTTGCCGTGAGCTGTGCAGTGCCTGAGGTAGTCATGAATGTCTTAGAGGAGTTTGAGAGGGATTCTGCTGAATTCGAAGCCAGGCAGTCCCGCTTGTTTCAGATTTCGTCGACGGTCGTGGGTAAATTTAGCGTGCCCGGGGTGAAGTATGCCATGGATTTGAGAGGTTTTTGTGGCGGTATCTGCCGGCGCCCGTTGATGCCGTTAACGGCCCGGGAGAAGTCTGAGGTGGAAGCAGTTCTGGAGGCGGATTAGCTGAGGCCTATGAAGTGTAGCAGTTTCGACTTTCATGAGTTGCCCGGACAAAATGCCCTGTTCCTGGCTTACATCGGGCATTCCGACAGGATCAAGGGCCTGTATCCGTCCTTCGCGCCTTCCCCATCTGCAGAGTTGTTGGAAAAGCGCGTCGAAACAGTATTGGCGCAGGATCGACTACCGAGGCATCTTCTCGTTGAGTCCCTTAGGGCATCGTACGCTCAGCTGGGCTTGGAAGGCCCTGAGGATCAGCTGGAGAAACTGGGAAACCCAGATACCGTTGCGGTAGTCACGGGTCAGCAGGTCGGCCTATTTGGGGGACCCGCGCTTACGATCTTTAAGGCAGCGACGGCCATAAGTGCGGCCAGGTTTCTTTCAGACCTGGGGCTGCCTGCGGTACCTGTATTCTGGCTGGCTTCTAATGACTCGGATTTTGAAGAGGTCAGAAGGACCCACTTTGTAAACCGGCCAGGTGAACTGATTGACCTGGAGGTTCCTGATCTGCGTCCCCGTGAAGAGCAGATGGCAGGGACCGTTACGTTGCAGTCGGTTTCTCAATGTTTCGACCTGCTCACTTCGCCTGAACAAGGGTTCGACCTTTCCGAGACCGTGTTGAGCCTGCTGAGGACAGCGTATTCGCCGACAAGTGACTTCCGAAGTGCTTTTGGAACTCTGTTGTCCAACCTCTTCAGCGGGGAAGGGCTTGTTCTTTTTGACCCTCTGAGCTCCTTGGATGCGAGTCGACTGACCAGCTTTCTTGCTCCGGTTATTGAGCGGCGAGACGAACTGGTCGAGGCCTCCTTTAAGCGTGTGGAGGAGATTCAGAGTAGAGGATTTACACCTCAAGTCAGGATTGGAGAGTCGGAGACGTTCCTCTTCTGGCAGGATGGCAAGTATCGGTACAAACTCGACTACCAGTCGGGGAAGTTCCGCGCCCGTGGCCTGCCCTCGATCCATTTTACGGCTGCTGAGCTCTTGAGGCAGATCGGCACGGGTGAAGCGAGAGTTTCGCCTTCGGCTCTGTTGAGGCCGGTATTACAGGAGTACCTTTTTCCGGCTGCCTTTGCCGTAACCGGACCTGCTGAAACATCTTATTACGCACAGGTCGGCTCACTGGCCGAGTTCTGGAACCTGCAACTTTCTGCGCTTCCGCGCTCTGGATTTACTCTGGTTGACCGGAAATGTCAGCGACTTCTCGAGCAGTATGGACTTGATCCTTGCGACGTGATGCATGCTGCCGGTGGTTCTCTCTTGGAGAAGATCCTCCTACAGGAAGAGGAAGGTGAAGCGTTGAACAGAATGAGCGTGGTGACGGACAAGGTGAGGGAGCAACTTGAACACCTTCGTCAGCATGTCTCGCTTCAAGATCACACGATTGCCGATATGCTCGAGACATCTGAAAGGAAGATACTGTACCAGCTGCAGAAGGTCAGGAATCGGTTTATTCTGAATTCAACCCGGCGACGAGAAGATCTGACCAGACACGTGAGGAACCTCGAAAGTCGACTCATCCCCAAGGGGAAGAGCCAGGAGAGGGTGATCAATTTCAGTTACTTTCTTTCTGAAGGCGGCCCTGAAACAATTAGAACACTGCTCGAGACGATTGAGCCGTTTCGACCTGCGCACAGGATTCTTCATCTTTAGCACCTTCCCCGGGAAGTTGGTCAACCGGACAACTGTGAAATGGGCAGCTGATTCAGGTAAGATCTTCAGCGGCGAGATTTGTTGAAGGGATATGTTTGATCGGCACTACCTTTTGTATTCGAGGATACTTTTCATTGCGGATGTCGTAGCGACTCTGCCCGCCCTTTTCTTGGCCTACAACACCCGATACACCCTGGTGAAACTGGCACCCGAAGAACTCAAGCAGTTCTTCCACCCGGTGCTCTTACCTTTCGGGGACTACCTGGTCTATCTCCTGATTTTCCTTCCCGCATGGTTTCTGCTCCTCGCGGCCACGCAGAGGTACAACGATCTGCTCAAGAGACCCTTGAGCCGGCAGATGGCACGGCTCTTCAATTTCTTTTTATTCAGCGGAGGCTTGGTAGGGCTTGTGGCCTACACTCTCAAGCTGGAGATCAGTCGGCCGATATTCTTCGTCTTTTTCGGATTAATGGTCGTTCTGCTGCCACTGAATCGGGTTCTGCTCCAGCTCGTTCTGAGGAGTCGGAACGTCAACGAGCACAACCAGATAAGGATTCTGATCGTCGGGACGGATGAACGCGCTCGACAGGTAGGAGCAACTCTCGAGAACTCCCGAAAGTATGGGTATCACGTGGTCGGTTACGTACGGCCAAATGGAGCCGCCCCGGCCGGCGGTCTGAAGACCCTCTGCTCAATCGACGAACTCTCCGACCTCATTCAGGAAGAGGCGCCTGCTGACGAAGTGATTTTCACTGGGAATCTGAAGAGCGAGTTGGACGATTACGGAAACATACTTCGCTTATGTGCAGAAGTGGGTATCAGAACTCGAATTGCAGCAGACCTGATTCCGGGGTCAGCATCGACTGTCAGTTTGGAGACTCTCGGGAATCTGCCCCTGATCACCTTTGTTACGACTCCTGAACAGGGTCCCTCACTGGTAGTAAAGAGAGTGATGGATTTTGTCATTGCTTCTGTAACGCTGGTTGTCTGCTCCCCTTTGATGCTGCTTGTTGCGGTCCTGATAAAGTTCACATCTCCGGGACCTGTTTTCTACCACCAGACCAGATGTGGGCTGAACGGACGGCGGTTCGAATTGACGAAGTTTAGAACCATGGTCGATGGAGCTGAGGACAGGTTGTGGGAGGTTAGGCATCTCAATGAGATGGATGGCCCGGTGTTTAAGATGCGAGACGATCCGAGGGTAACACCGCTAGGACGCCTTTTGCGGAAAACGAGTATCGACGAGTTGCCCCAATTATGGAACGTGATCAAAGGTGAGATGAGTATTGTCGGTCCTCGAGCTCCCCTCTTGGAAGAAGTCCGACACTATTCACTTGCCCAAAGGCGCAGGCTCAGCGTGAAGCCGGGAGTCACCTGTCTCTGGCAGGTTTCAGGGCGCAGTGAAATAAGCTTCGAGCGCTGGATGGCCATGGATCTGGAGTACATTGATAACTGGTCTCTATGGCTGGATCTTCAGATTCTCATGAGAACCATACCGGCTGTTCTCTCAGGTCGAGGAGCACACTGAACTGGGAGCTGGGGGCTGGGGGCTGGGGGAACGACGAACGACGAACGACGAACGACGAACTTCAAATTTCGAACTTCGAGCTTGTTTCGAGTTTCGAACTTGTCCTGGGGATTGGTGCTTGGGACTTGGGTCTTACTCCCCGGGGGCTGGGAACTGGGAACTGGGAGCTGGGGGATTTACCACCAAGACACAAAAAGCACCAAGAATAAAAGAATAAAGGGTCTTTTTGGTGTCCTTGGTGCCTTGGTGGTTTGAATTACCTGTCATTTGCAACTCCGGGCAACCAGGAGCCGGGAGAACTTCGTCAGGTCGATTCGCTCCTCGTAGCGGAGGTGGGCACTCTCAAACCAGCGTGATGCCTCCTCTAACGTGTAACAATCACCCTTTTCGGTGCTGACCAACATATTCACGGCGAACAGGAGTGACCACTGAGGGCCCAGGCGGTCGTTGTCCAGAAAGAAGTCCTTCAATCCAAGTCGGCCTCCTGGAGCCAGGGCCGAAGCACACCGTTCCACGAGTCTCCGGTTATCGTCGGAGGAGTAAATATGGATCAGATTCGAAACGAAGATAAAATCGTACCCGGTGCCCAGATCATCGTTGAACACGTCGCCGGGCCGAGTAGTGATTCGACCTTCCATTCCCGCCCGGGCGATATTCTGAGCGGCGACCTCTAATGTTTCCGCATCATCCATAATCACTACAGAAAGCTGCGGGTTCCTCGTGCAGAATTCAATCGCAAATAAGCCCGGACCACCGCCCACGTCCAGAAGCGTTAAGGCTTGGCTCAGATCTAGTTTCTCGGCAGTGACTCCGGCACTGGATCGTGCACTGTCGGTCATTGCTTTGGCAAAATCCCGCTTTCCTCCCACCAGTTCCTGGTTGAGCACTTCGTTGGGGACAGGAGTTCCGCGCTTCACGGAGTCGTAGAGGTGGCCCCAACGCTCGTAAAGTCGGGCACCGTGGTTTAGCATGGCCGCCTTGGACTGTGGAGAGGACGTCAAGAGGTGTTTTAGGGCCACGGCGGTGTTTCGGTAACCACCGGAGGTTCTCTCGAGCAAGGAGAGACCAACCAGTGAATCACAAAGAATCCGGGTAGCTCTGGCATCAGTCTCGAGACTTCGAGCGAGAAGCTCACAGTTCATTTCGCTCTCCCCCAGCAGGTCGAAAAGGCCAAGACGGTTCGCTGTCATCAGGATCTGAGCGGCTCGAAATCCACCCATTAACTCGTCAATCAGCTGTTCGGTTTGCAGGTCAGGTCTGTCATTCTGCATGGCTCTTTCCTTTGGTTGCTGAGATCCTAATCGTGAGGCCTCGAACGGTCAAGTGAGTCGGGAAAGCTTGGTTGCTCGGTTCCTTCCCCGCCATTTTGGCTCCCTTTGTCGTAAGCATTGTCGTGAACCTTGTCGATTCGCCCATCCGAGTTTTCGACAAAGTTGGCGATTAAGTTCACGATAAGGTTGAAGACGAAGCTGGAGGAAGGCCGATCCCCCCCTTTGTCGTAAGCCTTGTCGTGAACCTTGTCGGTCCCATTCCCCAACACTGCGACAAAGTTCGCGATTAAGTTCACGATAAAGAATGTAGATGCCGGATGCCGGGGCGTGGGATGCCTGAAATTTTAAATCGCAAATCGTAAATCGAAAATCCCAGTCGTTCTCCTGGGGGGGTACTCTAAACATCCTGAAACAACTGTTTCTCCAGAACCCTGTTTACAAATCCGGTCCGGTTGAATAATCTGGCAGGGGTGGCCTCTGTGGGCTTGTCATTGCACCATCTGGTGCATGGTGTTTCTCGAAATGGACAGGTGGTCGTACTACTAATTGGATTACTTTAGCGGCATTTTTGAGGAGGAAGCATGATCGAGGATAAAGCAAAACTAATCAGTCGAAGGAGTGTCTTGGCCGGTTCAGGTGCTCTTTTGGTTTCGCCGGCAGTTATGGGTGGATCTCCATTGAGTGAGAGTGAAATCAGGCAGAAGACCAAGCACATGCACCTTTCGCTGGCAGCCTACTCGGTAAGGAAGGCTTTGACTTCCGGCGAGAAGACTCTCTTTGATTTCATTGACTGGTGTGCTGAGTTGGGACTTCCGGGAACCGAATTGACTTCCTACTATTTTGAAGAGGGTTTTGATTCGGCTTATTTGCGGCGGCTACGGAATCGCGCCTTCCGGAATGGTGTCACGATTTCCGGCACGGCCATTCGGAACAACTTCTGCCTCCCGCCGGGAGCTGAGAAAGATAGGCAAGTTGCTCAGGTCAAAGAGTGGCTGGATTATGCCGCCGATCTGTTCGCGCCACATATCAGGATCTTCGCCGGCAAGGTCCCGGATGGAGCTGACAAAGAATCCGCGATCCGTTGGACCGCAGACGGGATTAAGGCGGTGTTGAACCACGCGGCAAAGCGGGGAGTCGTGGTGGGTTTGGAGAACCACGGTGGAATCACAGATCTGGCGGTGGATGTTTTGGCAATCTGCAAGCAGGTTGGGAAACACCCGTGGTTTGGTATCAACCTGGACACGGGTAACTACAGAGAGAATCCTTACGAAGAGATTCGACAAACTGCGCCACTCGCTGTCAATGTTCAAGTTAAGGTTGCAGTCTGGAAAGACGGGAAGCACACCCCTGCCGACTTGGAACGCTTTAGAGATATATTGGTAGAAACGGGTTACAGGGGTTGGGTAGCGTTGGAATACGAAGCTCCGGAAGACCCCTTTAAAGAGATTCCCAAGGTCCTGGCTGAGCTCAATAAACTCTTTGGGAGCTAGTCGGGACAATTCATAGACTCACCACCAAGACACCAAGAGCACCAAGAAGAAGGGGTCTACCTTAAACACCGCCCAGCCGTTTCCCTGGTGTGCTTGGTGCCTTAGTGGTTCGAATTCTCCGGATTAAAGTGCTTCGGCCTCCTGGCAGAAGATCTCGACAATCTCCGGATCAAAGTGCTTCGCCTTCATGCTGACCACGTAGTCGAATGCTTTGGTGTCATCCCAGGCCTTCCGGTAAGGTCTGTCCGAACGGAGCGCATCCCAGACGTCAATAATCGCAAAAATGCGGGCTTCGCGTGGAATCTCAGCCCCTTTCAACCCTTGGGGGTACCCGCTGCCGTCCCATTTTTCGTGATGGCAGTAAGGTATATCGAGTGCCGGGTGCAGATATTCGACGTGGGACAGCACCTTCTTTGCGTAGACCGGGTGTTTTCGCATCACCTCCCATTCTTTGTCATTCAAAGGTCCCGGTTTGTAGAGAATGCTGTCAGGGATACCGAGCTTGCCGATGTCATGAAGCATCGCGCCTCTACGCACGTGCACCATTTTGTATTCGGGAACACCGGCCGCCTGAGCCAAATGCAAGGTGGCCTCGGTCACCCGCTGAGCGTGGCCTTCGGTTTCTGCATCCCTCAGTTCAAGGGCTTTTGCCCAACCTTCAATTGTGGCATCGTATGCCTGTCCCAGCTCGGAGTGGGAACGCTTTAGATCATCGAACATGGTGGCGTTGTCGATCGCAATCGCTGCCTGGGTCGCTAAGGCCTCGAAAAAAGCTGTCCAGTCGGCGTCACGCACAAGCGGACTGCGACTGAAAACCTCGAGTACACCCACCACGCGATCCTTGGCAATCAGGGGGGCTACAAAATAGCTCGAGAAGTTCTCTCCTGCCAATGGAGGGGTTCTCACCAGAGATTGCTGGTTTGCCTCGATTCTCGGAACTTGTACCACGCGACGTTCTACAACGGCCCTTCCCACAAAACCATCACCGACTCGCAGCTGTAAATAGTTGACTTCTTTTGACCGGAAACCCCTGCCTGCGGTGAAGTCCATTTCATAGGTCTGAGGATTGAGAAGAAGGATGCTGCCTGCGTCAACGTTCAATTGGGTCATCACATGGCCAAGCAGCGTTTCAAGACTCAACCTGAGATCTACACCGGAAGTGATGGTCCGGTCAATGGCATGAAGAGCGGTAAGTCTTTGCAACTGGAATTCTGTTTGCTCATGCAGAGTGGATCGATGGAGGGCATCGGCAACCAGCTCAGCCAACGTAACCAGCATCTGAAGTTCGCGCTGGCTGATTGATAAGCTTCTTCCAATCCAAACCACTCCGATGGCCTGCTCTTGGGCAATCAAAGGCACTCCTGCCAGGGCCGTCAAGCCCCCGATGCCTCTTTTCTGAGCAAACTCTGGATCCTTCCCGATGTCAGGGCTGAAGTAAGGGCAGCGTGTCTCTATCACCTTGTTGCTGATCGATCCGAGGGCATCCACCTCCGACTCCGGGATGTCAGCCCAGGCCCCTACTGCTCGCTCTACGACGATTCCCGCCAGGGTTGGGGTGGGGCGCACCAGCGCACATGCATCCACTTGCAGGAGTTCCTGAATTTTTCCGGCGATTACGGGTAGCATCTCTGAGCGCTTCTTAGTTCTCCGCAAAGCAGCCGACAGCGCAACAATCCCCTCTCTTTCGCGTTCCAGCTCTCTTCTCGCTGTAACGTCTCTCCCAGTTGACACGAAGTTGGAGATCTCTCCCTGGCCGTTCTTGATCGGAACGATGGTTTGCTCTTCCCAGTAAATCCGGCCGTTCTTGCCCCGGTTTGCAACGAGGTGCTGGAAGGTATCGCCTCTCAGTATGGTTTGCCAGAGGCGTCTGTAAAATCTTGAATTGTGCATTCCTGATTTAAGAATGCGGGGTGTCTTGCCTAGCACTTCCTCCTTCGAATACCCGGAAACCTCTTGAAAGGCAGGGTTGACGTAGTCGATCTCACCTGTCTTGTCGGTGATGATGACGATGTCGGATGTCTGTTCCAAAGTGGTCGTGAACCACTCGACAAACTCACCACTCGAAGGCGTCTGGTGACTGGAGTTGCTGCTCTCGACCGCGACCAGCGAACCGGAGAAACTACCTCTCTCGTACAAAGGTGAGACCTTCAGGATCAGCTGGGTCAGTCGTCCATTCTTGCCTCGGGCTGTAGCGGGAAACCCCGAGACACTCTGGCCGGTTTGATGAATTTCGATCAGTTTCTCGACAATTCCTCTGCTGGACTCTTTCACCAGCAGGTTTCTGAAGAGGCGTCCGGTAAGTTCGGAACTTTCGTGGCCTGTGAGGAGGCCGGCTGAAGTACTGGCTCGCTGTATTCTTCCTTCAGGGTCGAGCAAATAGAATGAACTCGATGTCAGAGCAAAGATATGGTCGAGAATGCGAGCCTGCTGTTCGGGCGACAGATCCCCGAGGTTTCCAGCTGAACTCGATTCCCGGTCAAACTTCCTCTTGAAGCGATCAATTAGTTCCAACACTGCTCTCAATCCATGGCACTGAAGCGTGTCCTGGGTTTTCCAGAGTTCCCAGTTGCTGAAGGTGTCCAAGCCCGGAGTTCAAATGCTCGTCTCTCTCCTGAGTAACCAGGCCGGCAGTTCACCCTGAAGAGACACGCGAAAGACGGCCTGCCGGCTCTTGAAGCCTGGATACACCAAACCTAATTTACTGCGTAAGCATGGCATCGGCAGGTGACATTGGATTAGGAGCAAAATTGTGCCTTTTGAGCCTCGACTCCTTGAACTTCTGTTATCTTATGAAGGTATGGAGATGGTGCCCGATAAGATCCCTTTTCAGGAGTTGGAGCAGCTGCGATATGCGAAAAGTCTACTCGAGAAACCGAGCTTAGCCGCCAGGTTGACCGACGCAATCGGAGCGCCCATCGAGAAGGGTTTTGGCCTGCTTCCTGAAAAGTGGGCTGGAAGAGTGGAGCGGGCGGTTCGAATTTCCCTGGAACAGGCTTTAAATGTGGCGGTCAAGTCTCTGGGAAACCACAGCGGGCCGGCTCGAAATCGTCTGCACAAGTATGCTGTGGCGGCAACCGGGGCCGGGGGCGGTGTATTCGGGCTGGCAGGGTTACTCGTGGAGTTGCCGGTTTCAACTGCGATCATGCTGCGTTCGATTGCTGACATCGCTCGCACCGAGGGAGAAGATATTCGGTTGGTTGAGACTCAGCTCTCCTGCCTGGAGGTGTTTGCCCTAAGTGGACCATCCTCAAGAGACGACGGAGCCGAGACAGGTTACTTTGCCGTCAGGTCGGCTATGGCGACTGCTGTCAGCGATGCGGCTCGTTACCTCGCCAAGAAGGGAGTCGTCAATAAGGGCGCGCCAGCCTTGGTCCGATTGGTCTCAACGATCAGCAGTCGTTTTGGAGTTGTCGTCTCTGAGAAAGCAGTTGCAATGGCGGTGCCGGCAATAGGTGCGGCCGGCGGGGCATTAGTGAATACTCTTTTCATCAAACACTTCCAGGATATGGCTCGCGGCCACTTCATCGTACGCAGGCTTGAAAGGCGATATGGGCTCGATCGGGTTCGAGAGTCCTATGAGAAGCTCTCGATATAGTCCATAACAGGGGAGAAACATGGCGACGCGAGCGGTGAGTAAGTACGAAGACGAAAGAATTCTCGACGCTTTTCGGCGCTGGGGTTATCTCGAGGCGAATCTTGACCCGCTGGGCCGACTTGCGCCGGAGATCCATCCGGAACTCAGAGATGATGGACCAAATACTGAAGCCTCTCGTGGTTTCTATTGCGGGCCGATAGGTGTCGAGTTCATGCACATTCCCGACCCTGAGCGCAGGGCCTGGATTCAGGAGAGGATGGAGAGCCGGCCTGACTCCATCGACCAGGCACGTGTGCTCGAGGAGCTGATGAGAGCCGACCTGTTTGAGCAGATTCTTCACACGCGTTACCTGGGCAACAAGCGGTTTTCAATCAAGGGGATTGACGCTGTTGTTCCGGCTCTTCACGAGATGATTGAAGTGGCTGCCGAAAGAGAGGTACAGCGAGTCATCATGGCCATGAGCCACCGGGGACGCCTGAATGTTGTTGTGAATAGCGTGGGCCGGCCGGCTGCTGAAGTGTTTGCCGGGTTTGAGGACGTAGACCCTAAGAGCTCTTTGGGGGGTGGTGATGTCAAGTATCACCTCGGCGCAACAGGAGAGTTCAGGTCTAAGTCGGGCCAAATCATCCAGATTCATCTGGTGTCGAATCCGAGTCATCTGGAAGCGGTCGATCCGGTCGCCTTGGGGCGCTGCCGAGCGCGTCAAACGAGGCTGGGTGAGTGTGGGAAAGCTGCAGTATTACCGATTCTTCTTCATGGAGATGCGGCTTTTGCCGGGCAGGGAATCGTAGCCGAAGTCCTCAACCTTTCTACCTTGCCGGGATTCTCGGTCGGGGGGACAGTCCACGTAATCGTCAACAATCTCATCGGTTTTACAGCCAGTCCGGAGGTACTGCATTCGTCACGCTTCGCTTCGGATGTTGCCAAACGTCTGCCGATCCCGGTATTTCATGTAAACGGCGAAGAACCGGAAGCAGTCATCCGGGCGGCACAGCTTGCTGTCGCTTACCGATATCGATTCGGGAGCGACGTCGTCGTCGACCTGATTGGCTACCGTCTTTACGGCCACAGCGAAATCGATGACCCTACCATCACTCAACCGTTGCTCTACAAGAAGATCGCCAAACGCTCACCCTTGTGGAAACGATATGCTG